>CAYXHX010000031.1:0-13827 GCA_964464835.1 uncultured Chitinophagaceae bacterium
AGTTGTTGCCCGAGAAATCTCAAAAAATTAATTTTGATATGTTGGCTAAAATTGTAATTTAGTGTAAGAATTTAATGGGTTAGTAAGTGAGAGGTTGGCAGCGGTGCCAACCTTTTTTTGTGCAAAAAATCGGTTAACATTCACACCAATTGTGTTTAATTTACAAGACTTTTAAACTTCATTTTTTAGAAAAAAAACAAACAACTACCCGGAAATTTGAATCATTAAAAATGAATTATGTCAAAAATTAAAGTTGCTTTTTTTTGCGGGAATTGTGGTTATGAAAGCCTCAAATGGCTGGGGAAATGCCCTGCATGTAATGAATGGAATACATTCATCGAAGAAGTTGTTGACAAATCTGCTTCCAGTAAAAATGCAGAAAACAGGTCGCTCTTCAGTGATGAAAAAAGGCAGGTAAAAGTAATTGCATTAAATGATGTTGATAATAATGAAATACACAGGATTTTTACAAAAGACCCGGAACTCAACAGGAGCCTCGGTGGCGGAATTGTGCCGGGCAGCATTGTCCTGTTAGCAGGAGAACCCGGTGTAGGAAAAAGCACTTTACTGTTGCAGGATGCATTGGCATTGGAAAATATTACAACCCTGTACATCAGTGGAGAAGAAAGTGAAGAACAAATAAAAATGCGGGCAAATAGAATCGGAATTTCGAATGATCAATTTTATTTACTCACCGAAACTATAACACAAACTATTTTCAATGAAATAAAAAAACTAAAACCAGGATTGGTGATTATTGATTCCATACAAACTTTACAATCCAATTTTTTAGATGCTTCACCGGGAAGTATTTCTCAAATCAGGGAAACGGCTGCAGAGTTCCAACGCTTTGCAAAGGAAACGGGGATAACACATGGTAGATACTGTCCTGCAGTTTGAAGGTGAGCGGCATTATGCATACCGCATTTTACGCACTTTAAAAAACCGCTTTGGCAGCACGGCTGAAATGGGCATTTACGAAATGACCGGTGAAGGCATGAAGCCAGTACTAAATCCTTCCGAAATTTTAATTCATCAAAAAGAAGGTAGTTTAAGTGGTAGCGCTATTGCGGCAAGTATGGAAGGCATTCGTCCATTATTAATAGAAGTGCAGGCCCTTGTCACTCAAAGCGTATATGGCACACCACAACGAACTGCTACGGGATTTGATATGCGCAGGTTACAATTATTGCTTGCCGTTTTGGAAAAAAGAGGGGGCTTTGCTTTTGGAATGAAAGATGTGTTTATCAATATTGCCGGTGGTTTGAAAGTTGAAGATCCATCAATAGATCTGGCGATTGTTTGCGCACTTTTATCATCTTATGAAGATGCCGCTTTACCTGAAAATGTATGCTTTGCAGGAGAAGTAGGATTAAACGGGGAAATAAGAGCTGTGAATCGGATAGAACAACGTATTTCTGAAGCAGAAAAATTGGGTTTTGAAACCATCATGCTTTCACGCTACAATAAGAAAAATTATAACAGGCAGAAATTTCGAATTGAAATCCGGGAAGTAGGTAAAGTAGAAGATGTATATAAAAATATTTTTTAGCGCCTATTGATTTTTTCAAAACGAATTTGTATATTGATTGATGCTTGAAAAAGTTTCTTCATACATCAGCGATTTCAGCCATTTATTTTTTCCGCATAATTGTTTAGGATGTTATTCTGATGTTTTATTAAAGGAACAATTCTTATGCGCAGAATGTTTTTCCAAATTACCTGAAACAGGCTTCTTTGCACATTCCAGCAACGCCATGGAAAAAATATTTTATGGCAGGCTGCCCATACAACAAGCAGGTTGTGCATTTTATTTCAATCATCATTCCGTACTGCACCGAATGGTAGTTCAATTTAAATATATGGGCCGTAAAGATATTGGCCATTACCTTGGAAAATTAATGCGTAATCAATTAACCGTTTCCTCTCGTTTCAAAAATTTGGATGCAGTCATTGCACTTCCCTTATATAAATCAAAAGAAAAGAAACGCGGGTATAACCAAGCTGCAATTCTTGCGGCAAAAATTGCTGAATATTTACACATACCTCTTTTAGAAAACGTCATCGAAAGAAAAATGTTTACAGAATCGCAAACCACAAAATCGAGAGTTGCCAGGTGGGAAAATATGCAAAATATTTTTTCCGTATCAGTGCCATCAGCATTGGAAAATAAACATATACTCCTCATTGATGACATCATCACAACAGGCGCTACACTCGAAAGTTGTGGCATGGAAATTCTAAAAATTAAAGGCACGCGCCTAAGTATTGCAACACTTGCATTTACCATTTAATACGTACCATTTATGTTGCATGGAATCATTTACTGGCAACCTCTTTCAAAAAAGTGGTGTTAAACAAATTCCATTTTTCATTTTTCCAATAAATCTTCAGTAGTTTTACTTTCATTATAAATTATTCTTATGAAAAGTTTATTCCTGCCATTGGCATTATTCTTATCAGGTTTTTTATCAAATTATACAAATATGCAAACAAATGAAAAAACAACAGCATCAGTCAGGCCCATCACTATTTATGATTTCAAAATTGCATCACTTGATGGCGGCACTATTGATTTTTCAAAATTTAAAGGCAAAAAAATCCTTATTGTCAATACAGCTTCGAAATGCGGCTATACGCCTCAATATAAAGGCCTTGAAAGTTTATATGAATCCCATAAAGATAAATTGGTAATTGTAGGTTTCCCTTCCGACAATTTTGGTGGCCAGGAATTCCAGGATAACAAAGATATCGCATCATTTTGCGAAAAGAATTTTGGCGTTAGTTTCCCGCTTACTACAAGAGTGGACGTTAAAGGCGCAAATACTACACCCGTTTTTCAATATCTCTGTCATAAAGAAGAAAATGGCGTACTGGATGCAACAATCAGTTGGAATTTCAACAAATTTATCATTGATGAAAATGGAAAATTACTCGCTCATTTTGATAGTGAAGTAACTCCTGAAAGCCCTGAATTATTGAAATACATTCAATAAAAAATTTTTCCGTATTTAATATTTTATGAAGTTCAAAGATATTCCAGGTCAAATTGAAACAGCATTGCATTTGAGAGAAATGGCCAATAATAACCGGCTTGGCCATGCACTTTTATTTTTATCTAAAGAAGGGACAGGCGCATTATCATTGGCTTTGGCATTTTCGCAATACCTGGTTTGTGAAAAAAGAAAAAGTATATTTCAACCAAAAAATAATGCGCTTTTCGGGGAAGAAATATTAGATGAATTAACAACCGGTGAATTTCCTGATGACTCCTGTGGCGAATGCCCGAGTTGTATTCGTGCACAACAATTCATTCACCCTGATATCCATTTTTCCTACCCTGTGATTCCTAAGAAGTCTGGCGTGAAGCCAACAAGTGCAGATTTTGGTAGTGGATGGAAGGAATTTCTTTCTGCCACACCTTATGGAAACGTGTTCGATTGGTTGCAATTTATTGGCGCTGAAAATCAACAGGGAAATATCACTGCGGAAGAATGTATGGACATTATCCGTAAACTCAATTTAAAAAGTTTTGAAAACGGGTTGAAAATATTAATTCTCTGGATGCCGGAATATTTAAAAAAAGAAGGCAATAAATTGTTGAAATTAATTGAAGAACCTCCTGCAGATACTTTATTTATTTTGGTAAGTGAATCGGAAGATTTGATCCTTCCAACTATTGTAAGCCGTTGCCAACTTATAAAAATTCCGGCTATTGAAACAAATGCTCTAATAGAAACATTGATAGAAAAACAACAGGTTTCAAGGGAAACTGCTTCACAGGCTGCTGCGATTGCTGCGGGAAATTACCGGGAAGCATTGCAAATTATTCGTGAAACTGAAGAAGACTGGCAAACTACTTTAGCGAATTGGTTAAATTTTTCCATGAAAAACATGTTCACGGAACAAGTGAAATGGATTGATGAAATGAGCAAACTTGGCCGGGAAAAACAAAAACAGTTCCTTCGTTATTTTTTGCACCTCTGTGAAATATCTATTCGCTTAAAAGTAATGAATACCGAGGAAATTACCGCCTCTCAAAAAGAAATTGATTTTGCAAAACGGATCAATAAGGTTGCTTCAGTTAATCAATTGGAAGCAATTGCCGCAGAACTCACCCATGCAATATATTTTATAGAAAGGAATGCCAATGCCAAATTACTTTTTCATGCACTCACCATTAAGTTGCATCATATCATTCAACAGAAAACCCTAATTTTGACAAGTTAGGGTTTTGCCAGAAGGCAAAACCGGAGAAGCATTGATAGGTGCAGAGAAAAAACAAATCTCCAAAGGAGAATTTTCCAGGAAGAATTGAATTATTAACATACAAATGGTTTTCATTGAAATATCTAAAAGACATAAAAGTTTCATTTATATCCAGGCTGTGCCTGCATATATGTTCATGTCTTTAATTCATACTTCCTGAATTTTCTTTCATCATTCATGCTTTCAAATTATTTGTCCATTATAAAATTAATTATATGGGATGTGGAACATGTGGTACAGGAGCGCCCGGCGGATGCAAAAGCAATGGCGATTGCAATACCGGCGCATGCAATAGATTGAATGTGCATGATTGGTTAATGAATCTTCCATTAAGCGATCCAAATAGTACTTGTAAAATTGTGGAAGTAAGTTTTCAGCACGGTAGCCGGAAAGAGTTTTACAGGAATAATACTTTACAATATTTCGAAAAAGGCGATTATGTTACCGTTGAAGGTGTAAGTGGTATTGATGTTGGCACCGTGAGCCTGAGTGGTGAACTGGTAAGAATGCAATTAAAAAAGAAGGGAGTACAGGAAACAAATGCGGATATCAGGCGCATTCTTCGTATCAGTACGGAACGCGACCTGGATCAATATTTTGCCAATAAAGAAAGAGAACATGAGGCGCTTATAACAAGCCGGGCAATCATCAATAAGTTTAAACTGGAAATGAAACTGAGTGAAGTGGAATTCCAGGCAGATGGAAAGAAGGCCACTTTTTTTTATACAGCAGATGACCGTGTAGATTTTAGGGAACTCATTCGGGAACTTGCTTCAGCATTTAAAGTGAAAGTGGAAATGCGGCAAATAGGCATTCGCCAGGAAGCCGGAAAAGTCGGCGGTATAGGCAGTTGCGGGCGCGAGCTTTGTTGCAGTACCTGGCTCACAGATTTTAAAAGTGTAACAACTACTGCTGCGCGATATCAGAATTTATCTATTAACCAGGCAAAACTAAGCGGTCAATGCGGACGGTTGAAATGTTGTTTAAATTATGAACTCGATACCTATCTTGATGCGTTGCAGCATTTCCCGGAAAATGCGGAAACGCTTTATACAGAAATGGGCAATGCAAACCTTGTAAAAAAAGATATTTTCAAAAACCTGATGTGGTATATGTTACCTCAAAGTAATATACATTATCCATTGTCCATTGAACGAGTTTTGGAAATTAAAAAAATGAATTCAAAAAATATGAAGGCTACAGAATTAAAGCCTGTAGATATTTCTTCCGGGAAAAACAATGTAGAAGAAAAGCATGAATTTGTAGATGTTGTCGGCCAAATTTCGTTAAAGACTTTGCAGAGAAATGAGCGCAATAAATCCAATAAGCGACAAGGAAATCCACCGAACAGGCAGAATCGTAAACCAGGTAACCGCCCACCCAATAAAAGAAAATAGTTCAATTAATTATGAGTGATGTCCGCCGGCGGCGGACATCACTCATAATTGATCACTCCTTCACTAATCTCAATTTAGTTACTCTTCCTTCCTGTTCCACGAGTATAAAATAACTTCCCTGCGCTAATGCTTTTATTGAAAGTGTTGTACTGGTTGAATTAGAAAAACTTTCTTTACTTATTTCCCTTCCATTCATATCCGTAATTTTTATTACCGTAGTTGCATTTTTGTTTAAGCCTTTTATAGTTACGGTGTTTTTTGCCGGGTTAGGATATAAAGATATATTGTTATTGTTTTCAAACACAATTTTTAAAGTTTGGCTATAGGTGAAAGTGCCGTTTGCTGTATTTTCTTTGATGCGGTAATAGTTGTCTCCATACAATGGATTTTTATCGGTATAGCTGTAACTGTTGGTGGCAGCGTGTTTCGCGGGTATGGTATTGATGCCCGCATAATCTTTGGCGTTGTTGCTACGCTCGACCGTATAGGATTTTGTATTGTTTTCATTCAGTGTTTGCCAGGTGATGGTGATGGCTTCATTTTCCTGTATGGCTTTTACTTCTTTGAAGTTGGATGCGAGAACGTTGTCATTGTTGAAGCGGGCGAGTAGGAATTTGCCATTTGAATTCCCACCCAATATGATTTTATTGTCATCTTGAAGACATGAAGTATTGCAATACGATGAAAATTGGCCATTCATAGTTGCCTGCATTCCATTAATTGCAAACCCCGAATCAAAATGTCCATTTTCTAAAAAACGCATCAACAACATCCGGTCATCATTTGAGGAAAGAGTTTGTGCATTTGCTCCTGCAACAAGTTTTCCATCAGTTTGAATTTGCATTGTATAAATTTCAGAATAGTAGCCCGGGTATTCTATTCTTACAGATCCTTGTTCGCCATAGGATTTATCCAATGTACCATCCGTATTAAATCGCACAAGGCCCATATCATATTTCCAACCATGAAACTGCCCCTGGCTACCACCACAAATGATTTTACCATCTTGTTGCACTACTATTGTTGTTAATTCATTAACCCATTCTTCTTCGCCATGCCCTTCTCCAAAAATATATTGAGCTATCCCTTGGTCTCCAAAACTATTGTCTTTGCTGCCGTCCGGATTATATCTGGCAACATAATAAGCAGGTTGCATGGCAAATAAATTGTAAGTACCTCCAACTAAAATTTTACCATCATCTTGAAGTGCAACACTCTCACATGCAACTTCTTTATCAAATTTCGTAACCACATGTCCATTTTCTCCAAAACTACTGTCTATATTTCCATCAGGTTTAAACCTTGCTATAAAAATCCTTAAATCGTCATATTCATTTTTACCAAGTTCTCCAACAACAATAATTTTTTCATCAGTTTGAATAGTCATTGCCTCTGAGTAATCATAATTATCAATATCCATAGTTACAATTCCATTCTTTCCAAAACTACTATCAATACTACCATCAGATTTTGTTTTAATTGTAAGTATATCATAGTTTGAACCCGAATTTACAAACCATCCAGTAACAATATAGTTAGAGTTCTTAAATTCCGCCAACCCAATTGCATACCCAGGCTTGTTTGTAAGAAAAAGCCTACCTTTTAATCCAAAGCTTAAATCAATACTCCCATCATTAGTATATCTATCTATTACAAAACTATTCCCTGTACATGTAATTTTTCCATTAGATTGAAATATGACTTTAGAATAATTATCATATCCAATTTGTACCATTGAAAGTCCTCCTTCTCCAAAAGTCGGATCTAAAAATCCAAATTGTGCCATTAAAATGTTTGAGGAATTAAGTAAGCAGGAAATGATTATATATATGAATAACTTTTTCATAATTGAAATATTTTTAAAATTAATAAAGTAGGCTTATTTACAGATCTTGTTTTCAGTGCAGGTATCGTGGTTTTCCAGGGTATCGCACATGACACGGTAGTTTTCGCATTCCACAAACTTATCCGTTCCCTTGAGGCTGTACAATAAATTATTCATATCTTCAGGAAGGTTGATTGTTATTGCCCCCCCGGGAGATTGCAACAGTTGACGTTGTTGAGTGAGAAGCTTTTAATTGCAGAGCTGCCAATACAAGGAGTGCAACCGGGGAGAAAAAAATAAATTTCTTTTTCATTTTGCATAAAATTTAGAAGATGTAATAAATTCAAATCACTTACAAAATACAATCTTCAAATTGTAAATCAATGTTTTTTGAAAAATATTTTTTCGGGTGGTTTATGAGAGTGCAGTCATCATTGTTGATGACAGGGAAATATTTTCAACAAAAACTGATAATTTGTATGCGAACTACTTTCCCCGATAAATTTTATAATTTTTATAATCAAAAAAACGTTGGCCTGTAAGCTGTTCCAATATATTTTTAAATTGATCTTTCAATTTTAAATGATTGAAAGATGGGTCATAATTAAATTGCCAGTTCTTATTTTGAATTCTTTCCTGCATCACTTTGGGATGTGTGCCAGTAAACTTTTTTAAGGCATCCACCAGCATATAATTAAACGGCTCCTCCGGCCCTTTTATATTTTTTACAATTTCATTTCCGCCATTCCAGTAATTTCCAAAATTCGTATTCTTTGCCTGCATCGCCCCGGGTTCGCGCACCCAACCATAATGATAGATGAAAGCATCCAATGGAACAACGACTAATTTTTCATTCTCATTTTTCCGGAAGCCTTGAGCATCCCGGTAGGAATATATTTTTTTATTATTGCGAATGATGCGGATTTCATTGCGGTACCATTTGGAAGAAATACCTACAAAATCAAATGACCCATAAAAATGCTTATAATTAAAAAGGAATCCATCCACAGCCTTATTTTCTTTATATTGTTCCATTGCATGGCGTATTGCAGCATGGTATTTTTCATGCAACACTTCATCGCCCTGGATATATATACACCAATCGCTATCGCCTGCAATCTCCCTGAATGCTTTATCTGTTTCAGCTGCAAGTACCCGGCCTCCTTCTCTTAATTTTTCATCCCAAACAGAATCTATAATTTTTATTTTTTGAGGATCAATTGATCCTACCAATTCTCGTGTAGCATCACTTGAATCACCCACAGCAACAATAATTTCATCACACAGTGGCAAGATTGATTCCAATGCTTCTTTCACCGGGTATTGATAGATGATGGCATTTTTAATAAATGAAAAACCGGTGACTTTCATGTATATTTTTTTTGAATACAATTTTTTAAAAGCAAAAAAAGCAGGCAATGCCTGCAATAAATTTTAAATACACAAAACATAACTTATTTGTGTTTGCTGCCAATATAAAATGCTGCCGCAGCAAGGCCCAGGTCTTTTAAGATCATTGTCATGGGCATCATTTTACCCGCATCATCCGTGGCATTTATGAGGTTTGGCACATGCACACTTAAAAGAATTATCAACAGCATTAAGCCAAGCAGGTAACCGGCCAACTTTACTTTAATCCCTATTAAAATAGCAAGTGTTGCCAAAACCAAAGCTCCGCCTACTATATACACCCAAATAACAGGTGAAGGTAAAAAAGATGGTACAGCGCCGGCCATAGATTCGGGGTGCATGAAATGATTCAGGGCAAAAAAGCCCATGACTAAAGCATAAACGATTCGTGCAATTGTAGATACAACATTGTCTTTCATAATGGGGGTTTTAAAATGAAAAGATAAGAAAAATTATAAACTTTATAAAATTAATCCAAACAATTCATTATAGCTTCAATGATGAATACCGGTTTCCGGCCGCATTTGCGGAAAAAACAAAACATCCTGAATCGAAGGCTGATTTGTAAACAACATACACAACCTGTCTAACCCAATGCCAATACCACTTGTAGGCGGCATACCATATTCCAGTGCACGCAAAAAATCATAATCAATAAACATGGCTTCATCATCGCCCCGCTCCATGAGTTTTGATTGTTCTTCAAATCTTGCCCTTTGCTCCAATGGATCATTCAGTTCGCTATATGCATTGGCCAATTCTTTCCCGTTGATGATTAATTCAAAACGCTCTACCAGCCCGGGTTTGCTGCGATGCTTTTTGGTGAGTGGGCTCATTTCCACCGGGTAATCAATGATAAATGTTGGCTGAATATATTTTTTTTCAGCAAGAGCAGAAAAAATTTCATCCACCAATTTTCCTCTTCCCATTGTTTTATCTGTGGGGATATTTTTTTCTTTACAAAAATTCAATAATGCAGCTTCATCCATTTCTGAAATATCGGTTCCCGAATGTTCTTTGATGGCATCATACATGGAAATTTTTTTGAAAGGCGCTTTAAAACTGATGTCTTGATCACCTATTTTCAAATCTGTAATACCATATAATGCCATTGCAATAGATTCAAATAAATTTTCGGTAATTTCCATCATCCATATATAATCTTTATATGCCGTGTACCATTCGAGGATGGTGAATTCAGGATTATGTGTCCGGTCCATTCCTTCATTCCTGAAGTTGCGGCTGAATTCATACACCCAGTCAAACCCGCCTACAATCAGCCTTTTCAGGTATAATTCATTTGCAATCCGCAAATAAAATTCTGTATCTAAGGCATTGTGGTGTGTAATAAATGGGCGAGCAGCAGCGCCACCCGGAATGGGTTGCATTACGGGAGTTTCTACTTCCAATGCACCTTTCTCATTGAGGAAGCTACGGATATGATTAATAATATTTGTACGTTGTATAAATGCTTCTTTTACTGCAGGATTGATTACCAAATCTGCATAACGTTGCCTATAGCGAAATTCAGGATCCGTAACTGCATCAAATACATTTCCTTCTTCATCCCGCTTTACCACAGGCAAAGGTTTTAAGGATTTTGATAATAAAACCAATGTACGTGCATGAATAGATGTTTCACCTGTCTTTGTAATAAAAACTTCACCGGTTACGCCAATAAAATCGCCCAGGTCAAGCAAATGTTTTACCAATTTATCAAACAACATTTTATCATCCCCGGGGCAGATATCATCTCTTTTTACATACAATTGAATGATGCCTTTTGAATCCTGGATTTTTATAAAAAAAACTTTCCCTTTATCATTCAGGCTGAGAATTCGGCCTGCAATACATACGTTTTCAAACTGTGATTTTGTTTCTTCAGAAAATGCATTTTTTATTTCTGTAGAAAAATGTGTAACCGGGTAAAGTGCCGCGGGATAAGGATCTATTCCCAATGTTTTTAATTCTGCCAGTTTTTCCCTGCGTATAATTTCCTGTTCGGATAAATGTTGTGCCATAAAAGTTCATTAAAATGGTTGCAAATATAACACGCAAAAAAAGCTTTCCTGTAAGGTATTTTTGAAGATTGAATTAAAAAGAGTTGCATGATGCAACTCTCAGAAAACTTTTTTTAAACTTTTGCAATATCTATTTCGCTGCACTGATGATTGTTGGAGGTGGTGTTACTTTCACCAAACCTTCGACCGGAACTATCGGTTCAGGCAAAAGTGGTTTTGCGATTGGCCAATCAAAACGAGCTTTCATGATGGAGGATGAAGTAGCATACCATTTATCATTGCTATATCCAAAGAAGCAAGTACCACCTTTAATTGTATTGATGATTCTTTTACTAATTGCAAATGGTACAGCAGGGCAACCATAACTCCTGCCTATTTGGCCTTCATCCGCTCTTTCTCCATTTACATAGTTACTGCCATGCATTACAATATCGCGTGACCGAACGTTGTTGTTTATGCCTTTTTCCATTCCGTCAAATCTCAGGCTAAAACCGGCTTTGCCAAAATATGTTTCATCAGTAATCATAAAACCCAATGAACTTTTATGAGAATCTTCGCGGTTGGAAAAACTGGTTGCATATTCACCACCGGAATTTTTACCATGAGAAACATAGGTATTGAATAACACTTTAGCATGATCTAAATCAAGTACATATAATCTTTTTTGGGAGCTGCTTTGCGAATAATCACAAATGGTAAGAATGCCTTCTTTCCTGATTTTGTTTTTGCTCAATAAATATTCGTATCCTTTAAGGCCGGCAAAAAAAACAGATTTTTTCAAGCCGATTTTTTCAAGCCCCATTGTAGTAAAAAGAGAATCCACTACATGGCGAACCGCCACGGATTCATCCGAATATGAATTTGATAATAGAGATGGCAATTTCTCGCCCCCAGGTAAGGTTTCCTTTGTTGTTGCCGAACCGGGAGCCATTGATGTTAATGCTAAAAGGCAAATACTGCCAAAGATGAATAATTTTTTCATTTGGATATATTTTTCAGGATATTGGAAAATGTTTAAAAAAAACGCACGCATTTCGTAAATATTGTGACATAAAAGGCTGCAAAGGTAAAATGCATAAAAAAAAGGATAAAGGGTTTAGGGTTAAAAAAAAACAAGGATTGTTATTACAATAAATAATTAACCGTAATGCATTGATAATAAATTTATTAAATATGAATATTTAATCCAACACACCACATTTTAAATTTTCCATAACAAAATTGGCCGGCAAAAAAACCGGCCAATTTGAATCAATTATTTTTAATAACCCGGGTTCTGAACCAGGTTACTATTTACTTCCATTTCTCTTTGCGGAATAGGAAGAACTAATTTATTATCTGTATAAGGCAATCCACTTACATCTTTTTGCAACCGTTTCAAAGTCCATAAACGGTCTCCTTCAAAACCCAATTCCCGCATACGTTCATCTACGAAGTCATCCCCGGAAACTGATCCAAGTGATGTAGCTCCAGAACGAAGCCTGATAATATTAATATCATCCAGGGGATCCACGCCGCCAATTGGAGCGCCACCTTTTCTAAGATTTGCTTCACCTCTTGTGAGGTACATTTCAGCCAGCCTGATAACCGGGATGGCTTTATAAAAATCTGCCCACTTCATAGTATATTTTCCACTAAAACCTCCAATACTTGAACCACTTTGAGTATATGTTTTTCGGAAATCCCCATTCTCAAAAAAGGATTTATAACCTGCATTCACTTGTGCATCTCCCCTGCCCTGCGGTGTTGGGGAATAAAAAGTAGTAAGCCCATTATTGGATGTACCTGCATTACTTTGAGCAGTTTGCTGAATGGCAAAAATATCTTCCTGCGAATTGCTCACATTATTAAATGCCTGGTTATAGGTAGAAACTAGTGAATATTTCCCTGAACTAATTACATCATTGGCCATAGTAGCTGCATTGGCATAATCGCCCATTTGCATATAAACCCTTGCCAGGAAAGCTTTTGCCGCATACTGATCTGCACGGTTATCCGGTTGGGAGGTTGGAAGTTTGGCAACAGCATCATTTAAGTCTTTTAAAACCTGCATATATACATCAGCTACTGAAGCCCTTGATACCAATGCATTGGAAGGATCATACACATATTTTGGCGGGTCGAGCACAATAGGTACGCCAGGGTTGGTGGAAGTATTTCAGGCACTGTAAGGCAAGCCGAATAATTGTACCATTTCGAAAAGCGCTACACCGCGGAAAAACTCAGCATCCCCCTTAATTTCATCCTGCTCTGAAGCGTCTACCAGGTTTATCTTATTAAGGACTGTATTACTTAAATTCAAAATGAGGTACATATTTTCCCATATCCCTTCGGGAATTGAATTTTGCTTGTCCTGTGTTTTGTTGTAAATGTCTTTATAATTGGTAAAAGTTCCCACAAAATCTACCTGCTTTTCATCTGCCAAAAGATCGGGAATAAAAATGAGCCTTTCCCCAAAACCATTGGCATTTTGCATGAGAGAATATTCACCAAACAAAAGTGCTTTCACATCATCTGATGTGGTAATTTGATCAGGTGTGATATTTTGCTGTGGCGTTACATCCAGTTTTTTATTACAATTACTTAGTACAAACATTGCAATAAAAAGGATCGCCGTATATTTTATCTTTTTCATAATATTTATTTTTAAATTTTACTATACACTTTAAAATTTTACATTCAATCCTATGGTTATTGTTTTTGCCTGTGGAATGGTATAAAAATCCTGTCCCCCACCGATATTGCCCAAGGTCTGCGTATTCACTTCGGGGTCACCGGGATATTTTGTGGCAGTCCATAAATTCACACCGGAAACATATATCCTTGCAGAACTTAGATGCCATGAATCCATAAGTGATTTTGGAAGATTATATCCAAGCGTTACATTTTTAAGACGTATATAAGA
>CAYXHX010000032.1:0-13722 GCA_964464835.1 uncultured Chitinophagaceae bacterium
AAAAGAAATTAAATCTACGATATTATCTTCCTCGACTTACATTAGGTACAATGGAACCGCATGTTGGGCGTAGGTTTGGTTAATCTACGCAGTTTTAGGTTTCAATTTTGTCTTGTCAAGATACGCTTGTAATTGCTCAAAAGTCATTCCCTTTATGTCTTTTGAAATTTTGTCTTTAATTGCCCTAAATGTTTTGACTGTGTCAAACTCTTTTTCTATTTTATTTTTCGTCTTCATAATTCACAATTTCTTTTGGTGAATGTATTTCTAATGATGTATGTCCTAAACGTAAATTTATGGAATTGTACCCACGAATTCTATAAATGTTTACGATGTGTTTAAAGTTCCAACTAACCAACATGTCAACCTTATTCAGTGTTGCAGTTGCAATATGGATGCAGTCGTCCTAACTGGTTTCGCCTACAACTTTTTCGTCCACATAGGTTTGTGCAAGTTTTAATGCATCAGGTGTTACCAATACTTTTTCTTTGCATTTGGCAGGTAGGTTTTCAAAAAAAATTCTTACCTCTTCAGGTGCGTTCGTCAATTCGCTCTCTGTCAAGTTTGAGTAAACACATTTGATTTGTCCTAAAGTTACTTTTTCAAAAAGCAAGGTCGTTTCTGCTTCAAATTCAATGTCATAGATTCCGCCAATAACCGATGTGTCAAAATAAAATCGTTGTTCCATAGGTTCAAAGATACAAATTTTCGGTCGTGGGTCTGTTTCGCAAACGGTTGTGGAAACTTACGCCCAACGATAGGGCTTTCTGCTGTGCTGATCTTCCGTGATTCGTCAGCCCGGAACCGAAGCTGAGTAAAGTTAATGAAGATGAAAATATATTCTGTTGCTCAGCTTTATTCGTCCAGCCCGGACTGCAGATGATAAGCGAACGGGACGATCAGTATATACTCGTCAGCCAGCATAGCAGAAAACCTCATGTTAGCGGTATACCGTGCAGGGGATTTCTGCCAAATGTCATTGTGCAATTGGACTACTAACACTGCAATATTATTCGATTGCTGTTATAAACTCTTTTGAAGTTGATATCAATCCGAAGAATGCTTGAATGATGAACAAAGATGCGTCGTAATTACTTCTGGCAAATCCAGCTCCTAACGGCTCAGCCGTGCAATCTGCCAGAACAATAGGCATGAAACCTCTAAAAGAAGCATCTCTAACTGTTGATTCAACACAGACACTCGTTGTACAGCCAGTAATTATAAGGTATTTCTTTCCAAGACTTCGTAAAACGGAATCCAACGATGTTTGATAAAACCCGTTGAACCTGTTTTTGTGGATGATGATGTCATCCGCTTGTGGCTGTAATTGAGGTAGAATCTCCGTGTTCCACGTGTCGTTAATAAAAATGCGACTCGCTTTGCCGTTCGGTGCAAGCAGGGTATCGCCGATATGCATTCTTTTTGCCCGTTTAGCCCGTGTAGGGTATTCCATACTTCCTAAATCAGAAAGGTCAGGTTTAATTCCCATTTTAAGATAAATGATTTTAATTCCCTTTTTTCTTGCTGAAGCTAAAACAGCAGCTGTGGGGTCGACCACTTTTTGAATCATAGAAATGTCTATGCCTGCTTTGTCAAACATTCCTCCCTTTGCGCCAAAATCATTTTGCATATCTACTACAATTACGGCTGTACTGGCTGCATCCAAAGAAATCGTGTCAGGTCGTGCGGTTAGACGAATACTGTCTTTCAGCAAATTTTGCTGTCCGGTTGTCACTGTCGTAAAGAAAAGAGACAGAACCGATATTGATAAAATATATAGCTTCATAAGGTCTACTATTGTTGTGTCTTAAAGATACAAAGGTTCAATAAGGTTACCGCTAACACAATATTATACGAAATCAAATTCCCTCCTAAAAAATCTACCCGTAATTTCTCAACACTTTTATATTTCCATTTCGCAAACACAAATTTAATTGATAGAAAATAAAATTCAAAATACAATAATTCCCCCTACAAATAACTCAAATTCGTCTTCGGTGTTAATGCCAACAAACTCTCATACATCAATTGTATGGTGCTTTCAATATCATTGCGGTGGATCATTTCCACGGTGGTATGCATATAGCGCAATGGTATGGAAATTAATACGGATGGGCAGCCTTCATGCGCATACGCAAAACTATCCGTATCCGTTCCGGTGCTGCGGCTGAGTGCGCGCAACTGCACATCAATATTTTTTTTCTTTGCTACGGCTTGCACAAAGTCGAGCAACTTATTATGCACCGCCGGGCCATACGCCAATGATGGGCCTTTGCCACAGGCAATATCGCCTTCAATCATTTTATTGATCATCGGTGTTTGCGTATCATGCGTTACATCCGTTACAATTGCAACATCCGGTTTGATTCTACGCGCAATCATTTCCGCACCGCGTAAACCAATTTCTTCCTGCACGGAATTCACGATGTATAATGCATACGGCAATTTCTTTTTATGTTCATGTAATAAACGCGCTACTTCTGCAATCATAAAGCCACCGATGCGGTTATCAAATGCACGGCCGATATAATAATCATTCGCCAATACATCAAACCCTTCTTCATAAGTTACTACTGCACCCACATGCACACCAAGTTGTTCTATTTCTTTTTTATTGGAAGCGCCGCAATCGAGGAAAAGGTTTTCCACTTTGGGCTGCGTTTCTTTTTCACCATGATGGATGCGTGTGTGAATGGCAGGCCATCCAAACACGGCTTTTACCGGCCCTTTTTTCCCATGAATAATTACCCGCTTAGCCGGCGCTACCTGGTGGTCCACGCCGCCATTTCTTTTTAAATAAATCAAGCCTTTATCCGTGATATAATTTACAAACCAACTGATTTCATCCGCATGCGCTTCTATCACTACTTTGAAAGGCGCATCCGGGTTGACAATGCCTACAGCCGTACCATAAGGATCTGTAAATTTTGAATCAATGTATGGTTGTAAATAGTCCAGCCAAAGTTTTTGCCCGCCGCTCTCAAAGCCAACAGGAGAAGGGTTATTGATATAATTTTTTAAAAATTCCATAGACGCATCCGTAAGGATATGTTTCTTCGGTTGCTTTTTTACTTTTGCCATTTGTTTAAATTTAATAATTGAAATGCAATGCGCAAGATAAGTGAATTATTTTGCTGTAAGCAGGATGCCCGCAATTCCGCAGACAGCTTTTACCACCATCAATCCATCAATGATGGTAAGATAAAAAAGAATGCTTCGCTTTTTTTGCATAGACCATGCAACGATCAATAATAAAATAAATGGAATAGAATTAATCAAAATCCGCACAGGATGATAATGCCTTAAAAATGCAAAACCCATGAAAGAAATAAAACCCAGCGCCGTGAGTGGAATGATGATATAAAAAATTGTTTTCTTCAGGCCAATGCGCACCACAAATGTTTTTAGTTTTTTATTATGGTCAGCGATATAATCTTTAATATCAAATAAGATGGCGAGCAGGCTGATGAACATAAAATTTTTCCCCAAAAACCAAATATTAAACCAGGAAAATTCATAATGAACACCATGTGCTACTTCATACCATAGGATAGGAACATAGGAAACGGCAGTTGCCCATACAAGCCCGATGATAAAGGGTTTTATCCAGCCGGTATCACGCACATTGATTCGTATATTTTTACCCAATGACACGCCATAATATAAAATGGCAATGATGCCTACAATGGCAACAGGAAATAATTGAGCAATAGAAATATAGTGCAGGTTTTTAAAATAGGTAACCAATAAATAAATCCCCACTATTACGCAAGCCAAAAGAAAAACATATTGCAACTGCATTACCCATTTCCGGTTGGCCGCATACCAATGCGTGCGTTCATTATCATAAGGCGCATGCACTTCCCCGAGGTATGCCATATTGTAATAAATAATGGTGCCTAAATAAATGAGGAAATAAAATAAAAATGAATTGAGTGGCAAACCCTGTTGCATATTGGATTCAATACACAAACTGACAGTACAGATGCCGTAAAAATAATTGCCATAAAAAATTGAAGGAATAATCCCTTTTTGCAAACCCATTATTTAAGAATAACAAATGGTGGCGTTGTTAATGTATCACTTTTGTTTTTCTGTTTATCACTTAATACAAATCGTAAAACACAGGTATCATTTTCCAGGCATACCGGCCCCTTGATTTCAGGAATTGCCTGGCCGGTGAGGTAACCATACGTAATCAATAATTCGCCTTCAGAATTTTGTTGTGTAGGTACCTGGTCCGATATTTTGTAGTACGCATCAAAATTGCTTTGTGCGCAATTTTGTGTTAGTTTTTGCACAAATAAACTATCCTGGATATCGCCTTCTTTGTCAGTATATTTCAATGTGATGGTGATGGTGTTTCCGGGTGCCAGCACTTCTGTGCTTAATGATTCAAAACTCAGTTGCGGCTTTGTAGAAAACTGGTTTTTTTTACAGCCGAATATTATTAGGGTTATACCGCAGAGTATTAATATTTTTGTGCGCATGTTTTTAATTTCAATTCAAATTTACTTAAAAGTACACATTTGCTTATGGAAGACGGGAAAATTATAGAAAAAATTTTTTCTGTTGCCTCCTCTTTCAACGAACATGCGTTAAAAATATTTCATTACCAGTACGGCCACAACAGAATTTACCAAAATTGGTGCAGGAACCTGGGAATCAATGAAGCGGAAGTTTACCAGGTATTGAGGATCCCGTCTTTACCCATTTCTTTTTTTAAAACTCATGAAATAACCACCGGGAATTTTCAACCAGAACAAATTTTCCAAAGTAGTGGAACGACTCAAATGTCAAGAAGCCGCCATTATATAAAAGATTTGACGATCTATAAAAAAAGTTTTCTTTTTTGTTTTCAACTTTTTTATGGGGATATAAAAAATTATGTTGTGCTTGCATTATTGCCTTCGTACAGCCCGGGTTCATCTTTGATAATGATGGCGGAAGAATTAATCCATTTATCCGGCCATGCGCAAAGTGGTTTTTATGCAGGCAGAGAAGAAAATTTATTTCAAATATTAAAAGAATTAGAAGCATCCAAACAACAAACAATTTTAATTGGAGTAAGTTTTGCCTTATTGGAATTTGCCGAAAAATTTCCTTTACATCTGACACATACCATCGTGATGGAAACGGGTGGAATGAAAGGCAGGAAAAAAGAAATCACCAGGCAGGAATTACATGATCAATTAAAAACAAATTTCGTGTTGAAGCAAATACATTCTGAATATGGCATGACAGAATTGTTGAGCCAGGCTTATGCAATAAAAGATGGCAGGTTTTATTGCCCGCCCTGGATGAAAGTATTTGTTCGCAATGAAAATGATCCATTGCAAGTGGAAGAAACAGGAAAGGGCTTACTAAATATTATTGATCTCGCCAATATGTATAGTTGTGCTTTTATTGCCACGGATGATGTGGGTGAAGTATTTGCAGATGGAAGTTTTGAAGTGCATGGCCGGCAGGATGCCAGTGATTTGCGGGGTTGTAGTTTATTGTTGGCGTAATGTCTTTTGCAGATTAATTGAATTGTTGGTTACTTTTTGTCTTGCAACAAAAAGTAAATAGAGAAATATAAAAAACGTATCTGAACTCAGATTTAGAACACTAAAATAGAATCACCAAAGAATACTTAAAAAATAAATCCAAGTGCTATATTTGCACCCCCATGCCCGGGTGGCGAAATTGGTAGACGCACTGTGTTCAGGTCGCAGCGTTCGCAAGGATGTGCTGGTTCGAATCCAGTCCCGGGCACAAAGCCTTTTCAACAAAGTTGAGAAGGCATTTTTATTTGAACGCGCTGAAAGCCTGCTTTCAAAAGCGGGCAAATAAAAATGACTTGCACCGCAAAGCGGGGCGAAGGCTTTGAGTAAGCCCACCATTTATGGTTCATCGAAGATCATCCAGTCCCGGGCACAAAGCCTTTTCAACAAAGTTGAGAAGGCATTTTTATTTCAGTACAGTGAAAAGCCAATAATTTAACATCAGTGAAGATAATACAGTTCACACACAGAAAATTTGATTACATTTTATACAATTTGCAATTAATTTTTTCATACTCATTTGTATATTCAAATCTGAATTCCTTTAATATGCTATTTAAAAAATATACCTTTCCTGGATTAAAAACCCTGCGGGGGAACGAAATATACAGTTATGGGAAAAATAAAATTATTAATTGAAATTTCCTTTTGAAATATAATCTTACATAGATGCGTTTATTTCTATATTTTTGATTCCCGAAAATCAATATGCGGAATTTTTTAACCAGCCTGTGTTTTCTAATATTATGCGCCTTTTCAGTGAAAGCGCAAGACCCGCATTTTTCCCAATTCTTTTCATCACCACTTACTTTAAATCCTGCATTCACGGGAAAGTTTAATGGCAATTTCCGTATCGCCGGTAATTATCGTAGCCAGTGGCCAACCATTAACCGTGCATATCAGACTTCTACAGTTTCGGTTGATTTCCCCATACTTAAAAACAGGATTGCCAGCAATGATACCTGGGGCGTAGGTTTGATGGGATATTCTGATAAAAGCGCAGCAGGCGCGGTGTCATTCAATTATGTTTCATTATCTACAGCCTTTCATAAAGGCCTGGATGAAGAAGGCTATCAACAATTAGGCGCAGGCTTCCAGGCTACTTACAGCAATATGATGATCAACCCGTCAAATTTGAAATTTGAAGACCAGCTTACACCATTTGGTTTTACGGGAGTAACGGGAGAAACATTTGCAAATTCAACATTGAAATCCAGTTATCTCGATTTAAACGCGGGCTTATTATATACCACCAGCACCACGGACCGAAATAACATGTATGTGGGTGTAAGTGTGTATCACATCAACAGGCCGAAACAAAATTTTAATAATGGTGCGGAGTTTTTAATTAGCCCACGATCTACGCTTCATGCCGGTGGATATTTTGGAGTAGGGCAAAATGTTACGCTGCATCTAAGCGCTTTATATACATCTCAAGCCAAAGCACATGAAACGGTTGCAGGCGGTGCGGTTGAATTTTCCACAGGCGACCCCTATAATCCTTTTAGTATGTATGCCGGTGGCTGGATTCGTTTTAATGATGCCATCATTCCTTATGTGGGTATTGAATTCAATAGTTTCCGGCTGGGTATAACCTATGATGTAAACACTTCTGTTTTAAAAACAGCTTCTGAAAGCCGCGGCGGGCTGGAGATTTCATTGATCTATATCAATAAAAAACCGGATAGCAAAGGCGTTCCCTGCCCGAAGTTTTAATTTATTTTTTCCTGAAATATAATCTCAAAGGCACACCTGAAAATGAAAATTTTTCACGGAGTTTATTTTCCAAATAACTTTTATACGGCTGTTTAATATCATCCGGGTAATTACAGAAAAATGCAAATGAAGGAACGGCAGTAGGCAATTGCGTAACAAATTTTATTTTAATGGAATGGCCGCGGACTACGGGTGCATGATAGGCTTCAATTGCTTTCAGCATTACATCATTCAGCTTGCTGGTTGATATTTTTTTGGATTTATTGGCATACACATCCAATGCTATTTCAATCACTTTGAAAATGCGTGTTTTTTCTTTTGCAGAAATAAAGAGTATGGGCACATCGGTAAAGGGCGCAATCTTTTTTTTCACCTTGTCTTCAAACATTTTTGCTGTATTGGTTTCTTTTTCTATCAGGTCCCATTTATTAATTAATAGCACGATGCCTTTGCCTTTTCTTGCTGCCAATGAAAAAAGATTTACATCCTGTGCAGTTACGCCTTTTTCCGCATCAATCATCAGCAAACAAACATCGGCTTCATCCATCGCGCGAATGGCGCGGATGATGGAATAAAATTCCAGGTCATCCTTGTCTTTATTTTTTTTGCGGATACCTGCAGTATCAATTAAAATAAAATCTTTTTGAAATAGATTGTAGCGTGTATGAATGGTATCACGCGTAGTGCCTGCTATGTCACTGACGATGGTTCGTTCTTCACCGAGTAATGCATTGAGCAAAGACGATTTCCCTACATTGGGCTGGCCCATAATGGCGATGCGCGGCAATTCATTTTCAGCAATTGTATCTACCGATTTTTCTTCTGAAATATTTTCAGTGACAGCGTCGAGCAATTCACCGGTGCCTGTGCCACTAATGCTGCTGATGGTATATAAGGGATCAAAGCCGAGGCTATAAAATTCTGAAGCTTCCATCAATCTTTCATGATTGTCCACTTTATTTACACAAAGTAATACGGGTTTATTTGATTTGCGCAGCATTGCTGCCATGCTTTCATCCAAATCTGTAATACCGGTAACCACATCCGTCATAAAAATAATCAAGTCTGCTTCTTCAATCGCAATCTCCACCTGCCGGCGAATTTCCTTTTCAAAAATATCCTGGCTGTTTGGAACGAAGCCCCCTGTATCAATGAGGTTGAATGATTTGCCATTCCAATCCGCTACGCCATATTGCCTGTCGCGCGTAACGCCACTGATATCATCTACAATGGCTTTGCGTTGTTCGAGGATACGATTGAACAATGTGCTTTTCCCTACATTGGGCCTGCCCGTGATTGCTACTGTAAAACTCATGATGGTTGATTAATCAAATATTTTTAATATCCATATTCTTTTAAATACAGGTCATTATCGCGCCACTTTGGGCGTACCCGTACAAACAATTGAAGGAAAACTTTTTGCTGCAAAAATTTTTCAATATCAATTCGTGCAAGTGTACCAAGTTCCCGGATCATTTTGCCTTTTTCACCTAAAATAATTCCCTTTTGTGTTTCCCGCTGAACGATAATATCCGCCTGTATTTTTACCAGGGTTTCTTTTTCTTTAAATTCATTAATCACAATTGCAGAATCGTATGGAATTTCTTCCTGGTATAATTCAAATATTTTTTCACGAATTATTTCCCCTGCAAAAAACTTTACCGGCATATCGGTCAGGTCATCTTGTGGGTAAAATGGTTCGCCTTCCGGCAAAAGTTCTATTATTTTTTCCAATAAAAGATCGAGGTTCAGGTTGTGCAAAGCAGAAACAGCAATGCTATTTTTGCCGTAAGGCTGTTTCGAAAAAAATGCCATTGTAGAATCAAGTTTTTCCTTGCTGGCTTTATCAGTTTTATTTACAACGAGGATAATTGGAACTTTCAAATGTAACGATGAAAATAAAGTATTCATTTCTTCCACATTCCCGTTGGCATCTGCTAAAAGTATGGCTACATCAGTATCTTCAAGCGCATTCTTTACTTGCTCCAACATTTTTTCGTGCAACTTATATTTTGGTTCATCCATGATGCCGGGTGTATCTGACAGGATAATTTGATATTCCCCGGGTTGATTGATAAATCCTTTGATGCGCTGCCGCGTAGTTTGGGATTTGTGGGAAACAATCGCCAATTTCTCCCCAAGCAATGCATTCATTAATGTGCTTTTACCGGCATTTGGTTTACCAAAAATATTTACAAAACCAGATTTCAAAGTGATGTTTGAAGTTTAAAAATAAGTAAAACTAAAAAGCCCCGCAAGTGCGAGACTTTTTATTCCGTTGCAAAGGGAGTTCGCCGCGGCGAATCCCACTGTTGCGAAGGGAGGGTTCGAACCTCCGACCTTCGGGTTATGAGCCCGACGAGCTACCGCTGCTCTACTTCGCGATTTTAGGATTGCAAAGATACAGCGATACAACTTACCCGCCAAACATGTAAGAAATTAAAGTCGTTAATCTTTTTTCTTAATGATGGAACCGCCACTTGTATCCACAGAAGTAATATTTCCTGAACCTTTATAATAAATGATGGAGCCACCACTTCCTTCAGCCCTCAGGTCTTTATTAACGGTGAGATTGGCAATAGAGCCGCCACTTGCATCAATGGAACATGAATTAACTGACAATGCATAATCTTTAAATATGCTTCCACCACTCAGTTCAATTTTCAATTGATCAATAGAGCCCGATAATTTGGAAATACTCCCGCCACTGAATTCCGCTTTCATGGAAGTACCCTGGATATTTCCTTCAACAATACTGCCGCCACTTGCATCCACAGAAATATTACCAACTTTCAGCATATCCTGGATTTTGGCAATAGAGCCACCGGAAACGCCTAAAGATGTTAATTCTGTACAAGTTACATAGGCTTTTAATTTTTTATTCCCCCAGGAAAAACCATTCCACACACCGCTTTCCACTTTGATTTGTAAAACACCATTTTCCACTTTGGTAATTATTTTGTCCACATATTTTGCATCATCAGCGCTCACGGCTACAGCTTGTGTACTGCCTTGTGAAAGATATAAAACGATGCCATTGCTCACATCAATACCATTGAAATTTCCCACTTTGCGTACCTGGGCATTCGCATCATACACCACATTCTGTGCATTTGCAAAATGTAAACAGAAGCATGAAGCCACCAGGAAAAAGACATATTTTTTCATGTTGTTTGATTTATAACTCCTGTAACGTTTCATGAAATAAAAAGTTACAAATTGGTTTTTGAAATGTAATTTTGCCTTAACAATGTAAAAATTGTTCCCGGGGTGCCGAATAAAAGGCTGAGATAATACCCGTATAACCTGATCAGGATAATGCCTGCGGAGGGAAGCGAAATTCTTTACCCACTTTCTTTAGCGTCATTCCTGTTCAGTATTTATTATTTTAAAAAAAATAAAATGATCAAAATACTTTTGACGCTTCTTGCAAGTTGCTCTTGCTTTTTTATGCAAGCACAAATCCTGGTTTCCGGCAAAGTTACTGATGAACAAAAAAATGTTTTGCCCGGTGCAACAGTCAAACTTATTTCTCCCGGGGAAACACATCAAACAATTTCAGATGAAGCAGGAAATTTTGAAATCAACACAACTAAAAAAAATGTAGAAGCGATTTTACATTGCATGTATGTGGGTAAAAAATCATTTGAAATAAAACTTTTCCTGAATAAAAACCGGCATGTTGAAATACAATTGGAAGATGAAAATTTATTTTTAAAACCATTGGAAATTCAATCTGTCCGCGCATCTGGCCGCACGCCATTTACAATAACAAATATCAATGCTTCTTCCCTTGCTCAAAAAAACCTTGGGCAGGATTTACCATTCCTATTAAACCAATTGCCTTCTGTGACTATCACATCCGATGCGGGAAATGGTATCGGCTATACCGGTATTCGCATTCGTGGAACTGATGCCACAAGAATAAATGTAACACTGAATGGAATCCCTTTTAATGATGCAGAAAGCCAGGGCACTTATTTTGTAGATATACCGGATATTTTTTCATCTACAAATTCTATTCAGGTGCAACGCGGTATTGGAACTTCCACCAATGGTGGCGGGGCTTTTGGCGCAACGATCAATCTTTTTACAAATGAATTTATGGATAGTGCATACGCAGAAATTTCCAATACCTATGGCTCATTTAATACATGGCGCAATAGTATTAAGGCAGGAACGGGTTTATTGAAAAATCATTTTACGGCAGATATCAGGCTCAGCCGGATTTCCAGTGATGGTTTTATTGATCGCGCAAGAAGCAATTTACAATCTCTTTATTTTTCTACTGCATATATCAATGATAAAACTTCTTTACGATTTAATTTTATCAGTGGCAAAGAAAAAACCTACCAGGCATGGTATGGCGTGCCTCAGGATCTTTTGAAGACAGACCCAACCTATAATCCTGCGGGAATGGAAAAACCCGGAACACCTTATGATAATCAAACGGATAATTATCAGCAGGATCATTTCCAATTGTTTTATAATCAAAAAATAAATACACATTTGGATTTGAATGTCGCTACATTTCTCACACATGGCAATGGCTATTACGAAGAATATAAAGCGGATGAAGATTATGCAAAGTATAATTTACCCAATGTAGTTGTAGGAAATGATACGATTTATACAACCGATCTTGTACGCAGGCGATGGCTGGATAATTATTTTTATGGGCAAATATTTTCCCTGCAAAGCCATTTTGCAAAAAATGAATTTACCATTGGCGGAAACTGGTCGAGATACAATGGAAAACATTTTGGCCAGGTGATTTGGGCGGAAAATTCTGCGCCCAAAGATGTTGAATACTATCATCTTCCTGCTACAAAATCAGACGTTGCTGTTTATGCAAAATGGTTGTTCAAAATAAATCAACAATGGAGTATTTTTAATGATGTGCAATACCGCCATGTGGATTATGAAATGAATGGCTTCCAGGATAATCCAACATTGTTTATACGCAGACAATTCAATTTTATCAATCCCAAAACGGGTATCAGTTTTAATGATGCAAAAACGCACGCATATTTGAGTTATGCATTGGCCGGCAAAGAACCTAATCGGGATGATTTTGAAGCTGCAGAATCAGAACAGCCAAAACCGGAATTCCTGCATGATTTTGAAACCGGGTTTTCCAAGAAAATAAATCGTTTTTCGTTAGCTGCAACGTTGTATTATATGTTGTATAAAGACCAGTTGGTGCTTACCGGGAAAATAAACCAGGAAGGAAGCTATACGCGTGTGAATGTGCCGAATAGTTATCGGCTGGGATTGGAAATACAAGCCGCTGCAAAACCGGTTGATTGGCTGGAAGTGAGCGCCAACGCTACTTTCAGCAGGAATAAAATAAAAGAGTTTGCTGAATATATTGATAACTACGATGATGGCACACAGCAGATTATTCAACATTCAAATACAGATATTTCATTTTCGCCTGCAGTGGTTGGTGCATTATCTATCCGTGTACAACCATTGAAAAATATTTCTATTTCATTCGATAGTAAATATGCGGGCAAACAATTTTTAGATAATACCCAAAATGATTTGCGCTCATTGGATGCTTATTTTTATGAAGATGCGCGGATTGTTTTTAGCCCACGGGTAAACATATTTTCTGCTTGTACATTTATCCTGCAAGTCAACAATGTATTCAATCATGTCTATGAAAGCAACGGCGCTACATATCCTTATTTGTATGAAGGCAAACTGGTAAATGATAATTATTATTACCCGATGGCCGGAACGAATTTTTTGTTGGGAGTAAATGTAAAATTTTAGAAAACGAATTCAATATTTATTGATGAATGAAAACGCCCGGGAAAATCCGGGGCATTTTTTATGGTAAAAAAAATTCAACCTTTCAAATTCCTATTTCTCATTCCTGAAAACAATTTCTCCATCAAACACATCCACCAGCATCGGGAAATCCCTGTTCACATCACCTGAAAGGATTTTTTTACTCAGTTGATTGACAATGCCTTTTTGTATCAGCCTTTTTAAAGGCCTTGCGCCAAACTGTGGATCATAGCCGTTTTCAACGAGGTAATCTATGAGGTAATCAGAAAATTCGAGATCAATATTATTTTCCAATAAAAGGTCATGCAATTGTTTCAATTGAATTTTTATGATCCCGCGAATTTCTTTTTTCAATAAAGGATGGAACATGATGATTTCATCAATCCTGTTTAAAAATTCAGGCCGGATGGTTTGCCTTAATAATGCCATCACTTCCACTTTGGTTTTTTCTTCAACAGCTTCAATATTGGATTCATCAATATCTTCAAATGCATCCTGAATAATATGGCTGCCAAGATTGCTCGTCATTATGATGATGGTATTTTTAAAATTTACGATGCGGCCTTTATTGTCCGTAAGCCTGCCATCATCAAGCACTTGCAACAATACATTGAAAACATCGGGATGCGCTTTTTCAATCTCATCTAATAGCACAACACTA
>CAYXHX010000033.1:0-1414 GCA_964464835.1 uncultured Chitinophagaceae bacterium
ACCCACATTGATACCTGCTGCAGAAAAAAATTGCACTGCATACGTTGCATTTGGATTGTTGGGAATATGAATCTTATTCACCAAAAAAATACTCCCCACAAGTACGGCTGCCTTTACGGCTATATTGCCAACCTTTGCAGCAGTAAGCCTTTTGGCGGGAATGAGGGCAACATTTTTTACAGTGGTTTTAAAATAATTGTACCCCGTGGTATCCTGCACTACGCCAAACATGGTTTGAATATCTATCGTTACCGGTATATCCAAATACAAAGAATCATTCCTTACTTTTTTTAAAATGCCACTTATTAAAAATCCTTCATCGGTATAAAAAGAAATAGAATTGCCCGGGAAATACCGCTCAATGGTTTTACCATTTTTTTGAAAGATAATAAAATCCTGCTGTGCGAAAGACTGCTCTAAAAAGCAAAAACATACACAGGTAAAAAATATTTTCATGCGTTTTTCTCTTTCACATGAAAGTAAATTTCATTCTCATTATGGTTGCACAATAAATCGTTAAACCTAAGCCGAAGTAAATACACCGGAGCGAACAGCAATGCCAATAAATAATGCAATGCCAAAACCAATTAAAATAATACCTGAAACCCGGTTGATAATATGAATATTATGTGGTGTAAGCCTGGCGCGGATTTTATTGGCCAATAACACTTTGGCAATATCTGCCAATAAAACAAAAAGAAGACAGGTAGCAAAAACAATAATGCGGTATTGAATATCATGTTCTTCTGTTTTAGAATCTGCAAGTATTGTTGCTGATGCTGCAATCCAAAATAAAAAAACCCCGGGGTTGAGCAGGTTCATAAAAAAGCCGGATAAAAATATGCCCAGCAAATCCCGTTTTCGGAATGCTTTGATTTGTGCATTGCCTTCAATGCCTACTTCTACTTTTTTATAAAAAATATTATACAAACCAAGACTGATGAGAAACGCGCTTCCAATACTGCCAATGATCATTTCATGATCCATGGCTGAATGAAATAAACTTGTAAAAAAATTACAAATAACCACCAGGGTGATATCACTCGCAGAAACACCCGCCACAAAAAAATACCCTCCCTTATGACCGTTGTTGATGCTTTGTTTTATGATGGAAAAAATCACAGGCCCAACAGAAATGCTGAGCAATAAACCTAATGTGAGGCCTTTCAACAGGGCAGCTAGCATGCGTGATTTTTATGCTACGTGGCAGGATCGCCATTACGAAAATATAAAGTTTCATACAAAACCACAACTTTAGATGCATGGTAATTTCAAAGCATACAAAATTTTAGCATCACGTTTCCAGGTATGCTTTCCACTCTTCCAGCATGGTGCCTTTTAAAACACGCGGGAACTTATGCTGTCCGCCAACTTTACCTTTCAACCGCATGAATTCTAAAAATTTTTCATGCGG
>CAYXHX010000033.1:1424-8776 GCA_964464835.1 uncultured Chitinophagaceae bacterium
TCTTTTAAGGCGCTGCTTCTTTCCACTGCATAATCGTCATTCAATAATTTCAACTGCTTATCTAAATTTTCTTTAACTATTATTGCATCTGTTTCATCATCACAGGCGATGTACCAATGATGTGCAAAAAAATCACCAAACTTTTCACCGGTTACCGTGTATTCAGGTAATGAAATATTTAATTCTTCACCCAGGTTTTGAATGGCTTTATTCATATTGTCAACACTGAGGTGTTCACCTACAAGGCTCAGGAAATGTTTGGTACGGCCGGTAATAACTATTTCACTTCTTTGTTTATCAACAAAACGAATGGTATCGCCAATCAGGTATCGCCAGGCGCCTGACGTAGTAGAAATGAGTAATGCATAATCTTTTCCTTCTTCCACCTGATTGATTGTAAAAGTTTTAGCACCGGGCAAAATATCCCCGGATGAATCAAAACTTTTTTCATCAAAGGGAATGAATTCATGAAATATATGTTCATTCGTTACAAGCCGCATACCTTGTGCATATTGACGGTCCTGGTAAGCAATAAATCCTTCACTTGCGAGGTAGGTTTCAATATAAATCAATGGTTTTCCTAAATATTTTTTAAAGCCTTTTTTATAGGGTTCAAAACTTACGCCGCCATGCACAAAGAATGCAAGGTTTGGCCAGATGTCATGAATTGTGTTGAGTTGATATTTTTCAATAATTTTTTCCATACATATTTGAATCCATGCCGGTACACCTACGATAAAACCAATATCCCATGATGGTGCTTTTTCCACGATCTCATTCATTTTGGTATTCCAGTCTTTCACCTTTGCAATTTTTTTCCCGGGCTTATAAAAAGGCTGAAACCAAATAGGTGCTTTCTTTGCGGTAATGCCACTAAGGTCGCCGGCGTAATATCCCGGGCCCTTTTCAAGTTCGGTGCTTCCACCAATCATCAACCAACTTTTTCCGATTGAACGCATGGGTAAGTCCTGGTAATTCCGCAAGCTTAATAGTTGTTTCACCATCACCATGCGGTTTCCTTTTAATAGGTCTGTAGTGATAGGAATGTATTTGCTTGAAGCTTCACTGGTACCGCTACTCAGTGCATAATATTTTATTTTCCCCGGCCAGCAAATGTCCGGAAAGCCCGCCTGCGCCTGCTTCCACCACTGTTCATACATGGAGTTGTAATTATGAACAGGTACAATTTCCTGGAATTTCTTAATTACCTGCCCGCTCATTAAAATTTCATCAAACTGGTATTGTCGGCCAAAGTCTGTGAAGCGTGCTTTTCTCAATAATTTTTTTAAAATATGTAATTGCTGGCGTTCAGGGTTATTTGTGGGCAATCGTAAAGCCCGGGCAACACTATTTGGTAACTGTATATCAAATAATGGCATGAATGATTGGGGTTTAAGAATTACGAATTTACGTGTTTTGTTTTGAATGCACTATTTGAAATGTATAAATGGTATTTCAACTCGTATAAAAATTGCCTGCAATATTTTTATCACTACTTCCAATAATGCTTTTGGAACCTGTATAATGAAAATAATATGCAGCATGATTATTTTGTTGCATGACGCTTATGACTTCTTCAAGTGTATTTGTACCTAAGCAAAAAATAATAGCCGTATGCGATTGGTCATTCATTGTTGCAATAGTTTGCGTTTTTGAAATTCGATTTTCTTGAATATTATTTTTCAATAACAGCGCATGCGCTTCCTCCATTCCTTCTGCATCTCCCGTTAAAATAAAAGCGCTTTCTTCTGAAGTTTTATTTTTTTTAACCGCATGGGAATTGGAAAGTAAAATTTTTATTTTATAAAAAAGTGAAGCAGAAAAAATGCCTGCACGAAGAAATATTTTTTTTATTGCTCCGGTACTTCCTGAATAATATTTTGAAACAAAAATATCCATAGCTCCATAAAAACGTTTGGCATACTCAGGTTGATTTTTATTGGTGCTTTCTCCTTTAAAATGAATAATCGGGAGATGCCCTGCATACATATTTTCATAGCCGGCCCGGGAAATTCTGTAACTTAAATCAATATCCTCACCATACATAAAGTAGCTTTCATCAAAGCCACCGGTTTTCTCCAATACTTTTTTTTTCACCATCATAAAAGCGCCTGATAATACCGGGGCTTGTTGCAGTTTGTCTTCCGGCAAATTTCCCAACGCATAATTATTAAAAATTTTGGATTGAGGAAATATAGATGCCAGGCCGGATAACTTATAAAAAGTATTAGAGGCTGAAGGTATGGCTCTTTTGCTTTCGGATAAAAATTTTCCATTGCCATCGAGCATGCGTACACCAAGTGCGCCGCATTGTGCATATTTTTCAAATACACGGAAGCATTCTGTAATTGTACAAGTTGTTAATAATGTATCAGGATTTAAAAATAAAATATATTTTCCACAGCTTTTAGAAAGCGCAATATTATTTGCTTTTGCAAATCCTGCATTTTCTTCATTTTGTATAAACTGAACCCAGGGAAAACGAGATTTCAAATAGCCAAGGCTTCCATCAGATGAACAATTATCAATGACGATTACTTCCGCCTGAATTTTTTTTATAGCATACTCTAAAGAGCAAAGGCATTGCTCTAAAAAATATTTTACATTATAACTTACTATGATGATTGAAATGTCCAGGATGCTAATTTATTTTTAAAAAAATTATTTTTTACATTGGCAAGATGTTATTTTTTTCCGCCTTTTTAAATACGCACTTCTCCTGCCTTATATTTGTGCATGCTTCGTGAAACACTGATGAATGCAGTCATATCAGGCGCTGCAATTTTAAAGGAAAATTTCAACACTTCTTTTATTATCAAAAATAAGGAAGGTATCAATAACCTTGTTACTGAAATTGATCATGCCTGTGAAAAAGCGATTATCCAAACGATTCAAAAACAATTTCCCACCCACCAGGTATTGAGCGAGGAATATGGAAACATTGAAGGAGATTCGAAATACAAATGGATCATAGACCCGATTGATGGAACCGTGAATTTCGCACACAATATTCCCATTTGTTGTGTGAGTATTGCCCTGGAAAAAAATGGAGAGGTAATAATGGGTGCAGTCTTAAACCCTTTGATCAATGAATTTTTTTTCGCGGAAAAAAATAAAGGCGCATTTTTAAATGACAAATTAATTCATGTAAGCAGTAATACAGAAATCTCCAAAAGCTGCCTTGCCACCGGTTTTCCATATCATTACCTGGAGCAAAAAAATGGGCCATTGGATGTTTTCAATGCATTAATCCGGCAGGGAATCCCTGTTCGTCGCCTGGGTAGTGCAGCAATAGATCTTTGCTATGTTGCTTGTGGAAGGTTCGATGGATTTTATGAACACAGCCTTCAACCCTGGGATACAGCCGCGGGTTTTTTAATTGTAGAAGAAGCCGGTGGAAAAGTGACCAATCTTTTAGGCAAACCATATACTCCTTATCAAGGTGGATTGATAGCAACGAATGGAAAAATTCATACGCAACTATTGAAATATATTTGCAAATAAAAAATGACCGAATATGAGTGAACTTACTGAAATCAGCAGTCTTGGCGAATTTGGGCTAATTGAACATTTGACAAAAAATTTTGAAATTCAAAATGCTTCCACCATTCTCGCGGTGGGCGATGATGGCGCCGTAATAGATCATTTCGGTAAGCAAACCATAATAAGTACGGACCTGCTTGTTGATGGTATTCATTTTGACCTTATGTATAATCCGCTTAAACATTTGGGTTATAAAAGTGTGGTTGTAAACCTGAGTGATATTTATGCCATGAATGCAATACCTACACAAATTACCGTGAGCATTGCTATCAGCAGCCGCTTTACTACAGAAGCAATGAATGAATTTTATGAAGGTATTTTTTTGGCTTGTGAAAAATATGGTGTGGACCTGGTTGGTGGCGATACTTCCTCTTCGCAAAAAGGTTTTATCATTTCTATTACAGCCATTGGAGAAGTAACGCCCAATCATTTTGTGAAAAGAGATGGTGCGAAAAAAGGGGACCTCATTTGCGTAAGCGGAGATCTTGGTGCAGCTTTTCTCGGCTTAACTCTATTGGAAAGAGAGAAAAAAATATTTTTAGAAAACCCTAAAATTCAACCGGACCTTGAAAATGAATCTTACGTGATCGGCCGGTTTTTAAAACCCGAAGCAAGAAAAGATATCATTGAATATTTTGAAAAAAATAATATTGTCCCTACAGCCATGATGGACCTGAGTGATGGCCTGAGCAGCGATATACTCCATATTTGCAGGCAAAGCAATTTGGGCTGCAGGATTCATGAAGATAAAATCCCGATTGCCGAAGACACAAGAAATGCAGCTTTTAAATTTTCAATAGACCCTACCATGTGCGCACTGAATGGCGGTGAAGATTATGAATTACTTTTCACGGTGAGCCAGCAAGATTATGAAAAAATAAATAGCAATGATCAAATTTCTATTGTAGGGTATATGACCGATGCGGATGAAAAAACAAAACTCATCACGAAAGGTGGGAATACAGTTGATATAGTCGCGCAGGGCTGGAATGCTTTCGGTGTAAAATAAATATTTGCCACATGATCATGCGGATTTTTATTTTTCAAAAAAACAGGTTCCACTTTTTTTATTTTTTAGCAGCAATAATTTTTTTCAGTAGTTGCGCAACTTCCAAAAACAGTTTTAATCCGGCAATAAAAATTGCTCCCGAAAACCTTCGGGAAGATTTTTCGTTGACCAAAAAGATACTCGAATCGCGCCAGCCTGCACTTTATGAATATGTTTCAAAAGATAGTTTGGAATTTTATTACAATACAACACTTGCAAGCATTTCCGATTCGCTTACAGAATTTGGCTTTAGAAAAAAACTTGCCTGGTTTATCAGCAAAATCCGGAGTGGCCATACAACCGTCAGGCCTTCAAAACATTCTGCTAAGTATGCTGAATTGCATGATTCAAAAAGGTTTCCGCTTGCATTGAAAGTATGGATGGATTCGATGGTTGTGGTATATAATTTTTTAAAAAATGACTCAGTATTAAAAAGAGGAACAATCATCACTTCCATTAATGGTAATGAAAATAGTTATACGATAGATTCTATTTTCCGGTTTTTAAATAGTGACGGTTATGCCAATAATTTTAAATACGAAATGCTGAGTAAAAATTTTTCATTGTTTTATTCATTTGCATTTCCTGTTGCAGATTTTTATTCACTTGGATACATTGATTCATTGGGAGAGGAAAAATTCATTTCTGTCCCTGCATATAAACCGATACGCGATACAACAAAACCACGCAAAGAAAAACCTGCTGAAAAATTTAAAAAGCTTCCCCGCAAAGAACAAAGGAAACGGCTTTTATTCAGTAAAAGAACCCTGGAGTTTGATACGGCATCAAATACAGCATACATGCGCGTTTCCACGTTTTCAGGCGGAAAGCTGCGGCAATTTTTCAGAAAATCATTTAAGGAAATCAAAGAAAAAAAAATACAAAACCTCGTGGTGGATGTGCGGAATAATACTGGTGGTAAAGTGAGCCTGAGCATACTCTTAACCAAATACCTTATACAAACACCCTTTCATTTTGCAGATACTGTGGTAGCAACTTCTCATACATTCAAATATGCAAAATATTTAGAGCCACTTTATATTTATGATATTGCAACTTTATTTACAAGCAGGAAAAAAAAGGATGGCCTTTATCATTTTACTTTTTTAGAAAACCATATTTTTAAGCCTCGCCGAACAACAAATTTTGAAGGAAATATTTTTATCCTGCAGGATGGCTTCACTTTTTCGGCAGGTTCATTGTTTGTTTCCAAATTAAAAGGGCAGGATAATGTACGAGTGATTGGTGAAGAAAGTGGTGGCGGCAATGAAGGCACTTCTGCTATCTATTTGCCTGAGATTATATTACCCAATAGTAAATTACGTGTGATTATTCCCAGGTTTCGCATTGTTGAAAACAGCAGCAAACCTGTTACTGCAAAAGGGATTGTCCCCGATATAGAAGTGTTGCCATCTTCATTTGCCATAAAAAATGGTATTGATTTAAAAATTAAAAAAGTGAAAGCATTAATAGAAGAAAAGAAAAATTAATTGTGTTAATCCTATTCCGAAATTGAAAAATAATCGGCATCTCTCAAGAATGGAAATTGATTTCTTACATCATCCAATTGTGTTTTATCAAGCGCAATCGTAAAAACACATTCATCGTGGGATTTTTCAAATAAAATTTCCCCTAAAGGCCCAATAGCCATGCTGTCGCCGCTGTGATAAATTTCTTTACCATCATACCCGACACGATTGACGCCAATAACATAACATTGATTTTCGATGGCTCTTGCAATGAGTAATGATTTCCATGCATGCGATCTTTTTTCCGGCCAATTGGCAACATTAATCAATACATCATATTCCGGGTTGCCTTGATTTTCCTGCATGTTTTGCCTTGCCCAAACAGGAAAGCGCAAGTCATAGCAAACTTGCAGATTTATTTTCCATCCATTGACCGAAACCATCAATCGTTTTTTTCCGCAAGTATAGTGTTCATCTTCTTTTCCAAAACCAAATAAATGCCTTTTATCATAATAGCCGATTTCGCCATTTGGTAAAATCCATACAAGGCGATTGAAATATAAATTATTATCTTTGATCATGAGGCTGCCGGTGAGAACAACATTTTTAGTTTGTGCGATATTTCTCATCCATTCAATTGTAGCGCCATTCATGGATTCTGCAAAAGTTTCCGGCCTCATGCTGAATCCTGTTGAAAACATTTCAGGCAAAATAACGATGTGTGTTTTTTCATCTATTGCAAGAATTTTTTTGCCGAGCATTTCTAAGTTCGCTGCTTTATCTTCCCAATAAAGTGCAGTTTGAATAATGGTGCAATGAAGGTTTTGCATATTGAAAAAAAATTAAGTTCCCGAAATAAAGTTAGCTGCTTTAATCAAATCTTCCGGTGTATCTATTTCTACGCCCATATAATCCACTAAAACCATTTTCATAGAAATACCATTCTCGAGGTAGCGAAGGCATTCAATTTTTTCTGCCATTTCTAAAGGTGTTTGCTCCCATTTTGTAAAAGACATTAAAATATTTTTAGTAAAAGCATATACACCAATATGCTCATAATAATTTATATTGGTTTCCCTGCTCCGCGGATATGGAATTACACTCCTGCTAAAAAATAATGCATTCCAGTTTTTATCAATAGCCACTTTTACATAATTGGGGTCATCAATATTTTCCTGGTCCTGCATTAGCTGCATCAGGCTTGCAACCTGTACTTTTTCTACATTGTTGTGATCAAATACCTGTAATAATTTTTCCAAAGCATTTCTTTGAACAAATGGTTCATCGCCCTG
>CAYXHX010000033.1:8786-13451 GCA_964464835.1 uncultured Chitinophagaceae bacterium
TGCACATTTACAATAATTTCAGCATCCATATTTTCAATGGCTTCTGCAATCCGGTCACTGCCGCTTTCATGAAAGCGCGTACTCATCACCACCTTTCCGCCATGTGTTTTTATTTCATTAAATATGATTTCGCTGTCTGTAGCCACCCACACTTCATCAAATAAATTTGTTGCCATCGTATTATCGTAGGTATGGCGAATGACCGGTTTATTACCCAATAACTGCATGAGTTTGCCCGGGAATCGGGAAGCCGCATAACGCGCAGGTATAACAGCAATTTTTTTCACAAATATTTTTTTTAGAAATGATAATTCGGATGATTCATTCAAGTATCAGGCTATTTCTTTTTGAAAACCGGTACAGTACTGCAAGGCTCGCCATACATCAGGCTTTTGACGAATGGTTTCAATTTTTTTGTAATTGCAAGGTAAGCAGATGCGGGAATGGATATGTCCCCACAACCTTTTATAACTACCCGCTTCTCCATAAATTTTTCAGGTGATATATTTTCAATTTCTTGTAATAAAATCTGTTCTTTCATTGTTTCAATTGTTCCAAAAAAAACATCTTTCGCAATTGGTTGTAAATACACAGCACACAACATATATGCCCATAACGGAATAATTACATCGGCTGAGCAATGAACAGCTACATATTTATTTTCGAAAATTTTCCAGTCAAATTCTTTTAATGCCTGCCTGAATTCTTTTTCTTTTAATATTAAATCCATAAATAAAAATTGCCTCAAATCAAATAATACACATTCTTCCTTTGGAAGAAATATTTCAAGATTTAAAGTAATCAAACCACTTTCTGCTACTTTATTAACCACGTTTTCCATGTCTGCATTTTTTACAAATTTAATTCATATAAAATCCTTTACAACGGCTTTCATTTTTTTTACCATAAAAAAAGCAGGCACATGGCCTGCTGAAATATTTGTTAATGATAAAGATTAATAAAAATCTGCCCTGTAATCTTTCACTTTTGCAGCTTCTCTTAGTGCTGCAATTGCACTATTGGCTTCTTCCTGTTTTAGATTATTGGCCAATTGATTGCGCAACATTTCCACAGAACCTCCTAATGATGGAACGGCAAAGATACTTTCACCTTTTATCACGAACACTGCATTGTTTCCGGCAATTGGTGCACTCATTTTGTTTTGAAGCGTTTTATTAAAAGCAGCGCCAATCACTTTTACTTCGTTTCCAAGAGACGGAACAAATAATGCCTGGAAAGAAATACTATCTGCCGTATTTACCTGGGTTCCGCCGGATTGGGCTATTTGCTCTAAAGTGGTCCCTTTGATTTTAGACTCAATAATTATTTTTGCCTTTTTTTGATTCAACAAAATTGGTGTAATCATTGGCTTTAATGTATTTAAACCCATCAACCCTGCTTTATCAATAGAAGTAATGATGGCTACAATATAGTCATTACCTACTTGCAAAGGTTCTGACACGCTGCCGACTTTATTGGCATAAATCCATTTGATTAAAGTGCGGTTATTTCCCAATTTTCCAACTGCAAAATCATTTTCTTTGATACCCGGAAGAGTTGAAATAGGTTTATTTATTTTTTTGGCATTTGCCATAAATTGTTCATCATTTTTCACAGATGCAGCAAATTGATTAGCCCGGTTGTTTACTGCATCAAGTGTTTCCTGGCTTGCAACTATTGGTTTGGCAAGGTAGGCAATTTTATAAGCAGGTGATGAACCTCTTTGCCCGAGTATTTCTATGTAATGATATCCATAATCTGTTTGTACAATTTTTGAAGCGCCAACTGATCCTGTAAATGCAAAGTCATTAAACTCGGGCATCATAGCGCCGGTTGTAAAATAATCAATTACACCGCCTTTTTCCTTGCTACCGGGATCATCTGAATATATGAGGCAAACAGAATCAAACCCGGCACCACCTTTAATCATAGCAACAGCACTATCCAACCGGTGCAATGCAGCACTATCATCGCGGACAGGAATTAATTGATTATTTTGATTTTGGTGTGTTGCAACAAGAATATGGCGAACCTTTGCAGAATCCGGCATCACTTTTTTATCAACCATTTTTGCAATTACATATTCCTGCCCGGAAATGTATGGGCCAAAAGTTCCTCCAACCGGTATATTGAATAATGAATCTTTATCTTGTTGTTTTATCTGTGAACCACTTACATAAGCATCATAAAATGGCATATCCGTGCCTTTGGAATTGAGAAATGATTTAACATCATCTGTTTGAATGAATTCATCCTTCAATGATAATAATTTATCGCGGATGGCTGCAGTATCCTGAGCGGATGGCGCCATGCTGTATGAAATATATTGTATTTCCCTGGTCTCTTCCTTTTGCGTATATAATTTCTCATGCTTTTTTGCATAAGCCATTATTTCTTCATCCGAAACTTTTATTGAACTGTCGCTAATTGCGTTATAAGGGAAAGAAACAAATGAAATTTTTGCCATAGAATTATTGTCGGCATTTGTCTTTTCCGCCATCCATTTTGGAATATACACAGCTTGTGAAATGAGTGCCTGGTATTTTTGAGCAAGTGTCTGAAGAATGGTTGGTTTTAAATACACTTCATATATCTGGGCAATTCTTGGATCATTAATATTCTTTTTAATTTGTGCAAATTGTTGCTTTGCTGCTTCTACATTATATATTCCTGTGTTTGGATCGGTAAATTGCTGGCGAATTCTTTCCGGCGCGTTATCACTGAAGATGATGCTGCTTAATTCATTATCTGGAACTGTTATACCAAGTTCATCATATTGCTGTTGCAGGATTTCCTGGTTCACCATAAATTCATACACATTTCCAATTAAATCTTCCCGCTGTGCACCATTCATCTGCTGGTACAATTGAAGGTTGCTTTCAAATTCTTTTTGGGGAATGCTTACACCATTTACTTTGGCAACACTTGTGGTATTGGAAAATAAACCTCCGCCGCGGCTACTTTGTGTAAAAGCATCCTGCACAATAAAGGCAATCAATGCAAGTGCAATAGCGCCAAATACGATCCAACCCGCTTTATCCCTGATTTTCTGAATGGCTGACATAATATAGTATTATATTGAAATTTTTTTAGGATGGCAAAAATAGGGTAATTAAACATTTGAACAAATTGTGGGAAAAAATGCTGCCTGTTTAAAAAGTGTTATTATGAACCCTTTTACATTCTCCTGAAATTTAATCCTCCTCATCAAGGAAAAAAATCTCTTCCAGTGGTTTTTTAAAAACCCGGGCAATTTTTAAAGATAAAACTGTGGAGGGTACATATTTATTGGCTTCCATGGCATTGATTGTTTGCCGGCTTACCGAAATCAATTTCGCTAATTCCTCCTGGGTGATATTTGCAATTGCTCGTTCTATTCGTATTTTATTTGTCACCCGCAAAAGTTTTAGAGTTTTTATAAAGCATATAGTTAAACCGTATAATAAATAAAATAAGTACTGTAAACATGTTGTACAGCATTACGGAGAAAAAACTTAAGCCATAAATAAAAAGAAAGGCTATTATCAATAAGATATAATTTACAAAAACGGCCCACAATAAAGCGTACAACCTTGTTTGGGCAATAAATTCATCTTCGTTTTTTTCTTTTGAAAACCCTACGAATAAGGCACCGACAATAAAAATAATACCCACAAGGGTGACTGAAATATTTGTTTTAATAATTCCAAAAATTGTTGTTTCCCCCATTATTTGTTCATCCATAATTGCAAATACATTCCATTCCATCCAGCCAGGCTGTGCTTGAGTAACTAATAATAAAACTCCTAATATTGTTGCCGGAATTAAAATCCACCAACCAATTTTTTTATATTTTGGTGGAAATAATAGTTTTTGGTACATGATTGATTTTTTACAAATGTAAAATTAAGTTTACATTATGACAAATAAATTTTTCTTTTAGTAATAAATATTTTACTTTTAGTAAAAATATATTGCTTATAATTCATGAAACATGTTTTGTGAAACTATATTTAACACAGGCATGTTAACAAAAGGCTAACAACGTTAATAATCCGAATATTTTACAAATTTTATTCTTAAAAGAAAAAGAATAAGAAATGGAATTTCAGGATTAGGAAAACAAAAAGTCATTTAGCCACATTTTACCTGCTCTTTATTCCATGTGGATATTCTGTGAATCGAAATTGTGAATTTTTTTTATTTATTTTTTCCACTATTGTGTAAAAGACAAAATTGTCTTGATTTTAAGTCATCCGTCATGTATTTTAAAATGTGAATTCGTGTGTATAAATAATACCTTATTAACTTTGCATTGTATGGATAAAAAACTTATCCATATATTAACATAGGTAATAGTAGTATTCCTTTTTAAAATAAAATTTATTAATATAATATATTACAATGGAAATGAACATTGAAAAAGCAAAATTACAGATTGGCCCGTTGGGGTACTTAGATATGCCCATTGATCCAAGCTTAGATCTTTTCAGCGAAATTGAAATTTTGAAAAAAGAAAAGAATGCAATTGTATTGGCGCATTATTACCAGGAACCGGATATTCAGGATGTAGCTGATTTTATTGGTGACAGCCTTGGGCTTGCACAGCAGGCTGAAAAAACAACTGCTGATATGATTGTATTTGCGGGTGTACATTTTATGGCAGAAGCGGCCAAAATATTAAAC
>CAYXHX010000034.1:0-3905 GCA_964464835.1 uncultured Chitinophagaceae bacterium
TGTGGTAAGTACAGCAATTGCCGCAGGTATATCTTTCAATCTTGTTTGAGAACCAAATGCGTTCACTTTCACATTCTGCAAAATCCCGGTATCGCCCAAAACAGGTGTTGTATCTGTTGATTGGGCATTCAATAATTGTATGCATACAAAAAAGAAAAAGCAGTATGCAGCAATTGGTTTCATTGTACCCCAAATATAATTTTTTTTCAATGTGAAAAAAAATTATGGGGCAAAAATCATTTTTTTAAATACATCACTTCTTTAACCAATTTCACGGTACCGGCTACATCCGGCAAATATGCTTCTACGAGATTTGGTGCATAATGCATGGGCGCATCGGCACAGGTAATCCGGCGGATAGGTGCATCCAAATAATCAAATCCTTCTTTTTGAATACGGTAAGAAATTTCAGAAGAAACCGAACACATGGGCCATTGTTCTTCCACAATAACGAGGCGATTGGTTTTTTTCACGCTTTCCAAAATGGTATGCCAATCGAGTGGCCTGATGGTGCGAAGGTCAATCACTTCTGCACTGATATGTTCTTTTTCCAATTGGAAAGCAGCATCCATAGCTACTTTCATCATTTTATTAAAAGAAACAATGGTTACATCCCTGCCTGGTTTTTTAATGTCAGCTTTACCAAGTGGGATATAATATTCATCCTGTGGCACATCCATTTTTTCGCCGTATGCCACTTCACTTTCCATAAAAATCACCGGGTCATTTTCGAAACGTATTGATTGTTTTAAAAGGCCTTTTGCATCATATGGGTTTGAGGTGGAAACAACTTTTATCCCGGGAATATTTGCATAAAAACTTTCAAATGCAGTAGAATGTTGTGCACCCAATTGCCCGGCGCTACCATTAGCCCCGCGAAAAACAATGGGGCAGGTGATTTGTCCACCACTCATCGCTAGCATTTTAGAGGCTGTGTTTAAAATCTGGTCCATGGCAAGCACGGCAAAATTCCAGGTCATGAATTCCACGATGGGGCGTAAACCATTTTGAGCAGCGCCAACACCTATTGCTGCAAAACCCAGTTCCGAAATGGGTGTATCAATAATTCTCTTGGGGCCAAATTCTGCCAGCATTCCCTGGCTTACTTTATAGGCGCCATTATATTCTGCCACTTCTTCTCCCATTAAAAAAACAGATTCATCCCGCCTCATTTCCTCGCTCATGGCTTCTCTCAATGCTTCCCGTAATGCTATTGACCGCATAATTATATTGATTAAATGATTAATTGCTGGCGCAAAAATAATTTATTATTGGCAAAATGGAATTGGAAGATTTTTAAATGATGAATTGCACAAATTTTTACAGACGTTATTATTCTAAAAAATTAATAATAAAATGGTTAAAAAAAAGCCGGCATTTCACCGGCTTTAAAATCGTACTACTTATAATTTTTTCCCTGTTATATTCATCGTAAATGTCATTTTCATGGGTATTTCTACACCCTGGTTTTTTACTTTCATATTCATTTGCATATTTGACTGGCCTTTAATGGGCATTCCGGATGCTATGTCAAATTGCATTGTACCTTCCATCGTTCCGTCTATATCCATTTGCATGCCCATGAGTTGTGTGGAATCACTGCCTGAAGAGATTTTAGAACTCATTTTTACATTTGCATTATTATTCTCTACAGATTCCAATGTATAGGTATTATCCATTTTCAAAACCATTCCTGCATTGTTCATCATCATGGTTTTATGCCAGGAATCACCAACCTTCACAGGTTTTTCAGGATATACTCCAAAGGATTGCTGTAGGTTTTGTTTAAACTGCTCTTCATCAAAAGATTTGCTCATTCCTGCCATAATTCCGGCAGTTGCAGTCGGGTCATTCAATGTTGAAACTGCATGCTCCATCATCTCACGGATTCCAGTAACACTTCCTACTTCACCTTTTTCATTGATTGTAAAACCAAAGGTTCCGCCTTTCATAGCTTCAAATATTTTTCCCACCTTCCCCATTGGGCCTGTGCTGTCAGCGGCTCCCGGGTTATCAGAATCAAAATTGACTTGCATGCCCCCCGCATCCATTTTCATAGCAATCTTTGAAACTGTGGCATTCACTTTTTTCCAACCTGCACTGTCATCGGTTACTTCAAAAGTATAGCCCATGTCCATATTTGTATTTACATCTACATCCTTACCCATCATGCTTTGCCGCATATGCATATCCATGCCGATAGTATATTGATATTTTTCTCCTTTTTGAAGGTTAAATTTCAGTGTGGTGCCATCAGCAGATTGTGTGCCTTTACAACAATACAAAACCGATGCTGCAGTAAATGCAAGCAACACAAAAAATAGCTTTCTCATAATTTTCTAAATTTAATCTTGCAAAATAAGTATTTTCAGCAAAAAATAAATACCTTATTTCAGGTAATTTTGCCGGTAGAATATTTCAAAAAACCTTTTTAGCCACAAATGATTTCCAGGGAATCCATACAACAAATCACCAATCGAATTGATATATTGGATGTTGTCGGTGAATTTGTAAAACTGAAAAAAAGAGGTACCAATTACATCGGGCTTTGCCCGTTTCATAATGAAAAAACGCCCTCTTTTACAGTTTCCCCATCCAAAGAAATTTATAAATGTTTTGGTTGCGGTAAAAGTGGCAATTCCATCACCTTCCTGATGGAACACGAAAAACTTAGTTATGTCGAGGCTTTACGTTGGCTTGCAAACAGGTATCATATTGCAATTGAAGAAACCGAACAAAGCGAAGAAGGGAGGCAACAACAGCAGGTTTCCGAAAGCTTGTATATCATCAACAATTTTGCGCAAAAATTTTTTACAACACAATTGCTTCAAACGGATGAGGGTGCAACACATGCATTGGCATATCTTGAAGAAAGGGGTTTTAGTAAGGAAACCATAGAAAAATTTCAGCTCGGCTATTCTCCTCAATCCCGGGTTGCTTTTTATAATGCAGCAATTGCTGAAGTGTACAATGTATCGTTGCTTGAAAAAGCCGGGCTCATTATCAACCGCAACAATGCTTGGCAGGATAATTATTCCGGCAGAATCATTTTTCCCATTCAGAATATCACAGGAAAAATTACAGGTTTTGGTGCACGCATCATCGGGCAGGCAGAAAAAGCCCCGAAATATATTAATACACCCGAAAATGAAATCTATGCAAAAAGCCGGATACTGTATGGTTTATATTTTGCACGTCAGGCTATTGATAAAAATAATGAATGCTTACTGGTAGAAGGTTATACCGATGTCATTGCCATGCACCAGGCCGGAATTGAAAATGTGGTTGCCAGTAGTGGGACATCGTTGACTTCCGAACAATTAAGGCTGATTAAAAAATATTCATCCAATCTTACCATCATTTATGATGGAGATGCAGCTGGCATCAAAGCTGCCATGCGCGGGCTTGATATGGCAATAGAGGAGGGTTTGCAGGTACACCTGGTTTTACTTCCCGGTAATGAGGACCCGGATAGTTTTTTAAAAAAATCCGGGGCAAAAAACTTCAATGATTTCATTACAGAAAATAAAAAAGATATTATTCTTTTCCAGGTAGATGTATTAATGAAAGATGCCGGCAATGATTTACATAAAAAAAATGATGCCGTCAATCATATTGCTGTCACTTTAAGTAAAATCAACCGCCTGGAAGATTTTACCAAACTACAGGCCTATATCAGGCAATGTGCTTCTCTATTGAAAATAGACGAACAAAACTTAACGATGCTTGTAAATAAATACAAGCGTGAATCTATTTCTACAGAAGAAAAACGAAAGGCAGTGAAAGCGGAGCAGATAATTTCTCCTGATGCTGCAAATTCACAGGAACAAAATATAATCGTTGAAGATAGTAAGCAGGAAAAAGATGTTTTGCGCGGTCGAGGTAATAAAGGTCACAAAATCACA
>CAYXHX010000034.1:3915-4384 GCA_964464835.1 uncultured Chitinophagaceae bacterium
TGGCCTGAAACCATGGGATGAAAATCAAACTATTGCTGAATATATTTTTGAAGAAGTAAGCAGCTTTGGTTTTTCAAATCCCGGTTATGAAAAATTATTTGACTTGTACAAAAAAGAATTCCTGGAAGGAAACGAACCAACATCGAAATCATTTTTATATATGACAGATGAAGCGATGAATAAGATGGTTGTTGACATCACATTTTTTCCATTTGAACTCAGCCCCAATTGGGAGCGGGTAGTAAAATATAAACCGGATGATATTTTATACCGGGATACGAGCCGCGAGGATGTAAAACTGAGCCTGCATTATTTTAAAATAGAAAAATTAAAAAAAATGTTTGAGCAAAACCAGGAAGAATTAGAGAAAACCACGGACCCTAAGGAACAAATGAAATTGATAGAAATACACAACCATTTGAAAAGTATCGAGATGCGAAGGTAAGTTTGGTAAAGAACTTGAAGGACA
>CAYXHX010000034.1:4454-13289 GCA_964464835.1 uncultured Chitinophagaceae bacterium
TTCTGTATGGGCATCAAAGATGGATAATTGGACTTGAGGCGCAGATAACTTTTTAATATTTGTTGCAATGTTGCTTTTTTGTTGTTTATCAATTTCCTGTACATGTTTTTCTTCGAGTTGTTTTAATACTTCATTGCAGCGATCTATCAATGCAGGCGGAAGGCCTGCCATTTTCGCTACATGAATCCCAAAACTATGTGTGCTGCCACCCGGTACAAGTTTTCTTAAAAAAATAATTTTGTTGCCTGCTTCCTGGTGAGAAATATGAAAATTTTTAACGCGGTTTAATTTTTCTTCCAATTCATTTAATTCGTGATAATGTGTAGCAAAAAGTGTTTTAGGTGCAAATGGTGATTGATGCAGGTATTCCACAATACTCCATGCAATAGAGATTCCATCATAGGTGGAAGTGCCCCGGCCGATTTCATCGAGCAATATCAAGCTTCTTTCTGAAATATTATTGATGATGCTTGCTGTTTCATTCATTTCTACCATAAATGTACTTTCACCGCCACTCAAATTATCACTTGCACCAACACGCGTAAATATTTTATCAGTGAGTGGCACAAGTGCATGCGAAGCAGGTACAAAACTTCCTATATGCGCCATAAGTGTAATCAATGCAGTTTGACGCAGCAAAGCGCTTTTACCACTCATATTCGGGCCGGTGAGAATAATGATTTGGCAGGTTTCAGGGTTAAGGAAAATGTCATTTGAAATATATGCTTCTCCGGGAGGCAAACCTCTTTCAATCACAGGGTGGCGGCTTTCTTTTAATTCCAATTCTAAGCCTTCATGCATTACAGGTTTTTTATAAAAATATTGCAGGGCATTCCCCGCAAAACAATCCAGGCAATCAATTATTGCCAGGATGTGCCCATTAACTTGAATGGCCTGCATATAATCTTGCAGCGCTAAAATGAGTTGATCATATACTTGCAATTCAATCGCTAATATTTTTTCTTCTGCTCCCGTAATTTTTTCTTCATAATCTTTTAATTCAGGTGTAATGTATCTTTCCGCATTGGCCAAAGTTTGTTTGCGGATCCATGATTCCGGTACTTTGCTTTTTTGAGAATTGGTTACTTCCAGGTAATACCCGAAAACATTATTGAAACTAATCTTCAACGAATGGATTCCTGTAGCATCAGCTTCACGTTGCTGAAGTTGTATGAGGTAATTTTTTCCACCCAAAGCAATTTCGCGCAAAGCATCAAGGTCTGCATGGATACAATTATTGATCAGTCCACCTTTATGCGCAACAGCCGGAGGGTTTTCTTTAATTTCTTTGACAATTTTTTCTGCAATCAGGTGGCAGGGATTGAGCGCATCAGCCAGCCTTTGTAAATATTCATTAGAGGAATTGGACAATATCATTTTAAGTTCATCCGCTACATGCAGGCTTTTGGAAAGTTGCATCATTTCTCGTGGTGAAATTTTTTTCATGGAAATTTTACTCACCAATCTTTCAATATCTCCGCATTGCTTCAATTGATGCAGGATTTGCTTTCGCAGTTCAGTTTCTTTCACCAGGAATTCCACTGCATCCAATCGTTCATTTATTTTTTGTATATCCTTTAAAGGCAATACAATCCAGCGTTTCAGGAGGCGTGCGCCCATTGGCGTGATGGTATTATCCAATGTTTTCAGCAAACAATTCCCGGCATTAAATCCCTCTGGAAGAATTTCGAGGTTACGGATGGTGAAACGGTCCATCCATACATGGTCTTCCTGTTCCAATCGCTGAATAGATGAAATGTGCTGCAAATGCGGGTGCTCCGTTTCTTTTAAATAATGCAGGATAGCGCCGGCTGCCATGATGCCGCTTTGCATATTTTCAATACCAAAACCTTTCAGTGAATGTGTTTGAAAATGTTTGAGTAAAATTTCTGATGTATAATTCGATTCAAATATCCAGGTATCCAATGCGTAGGTATAAAATTTTACGCCGAAAAGTTCTTTGAATTTTTTAAGCATATTCCTTTGCAGGATTACTTCAGAAGGTTTCAGGCTTTGCAATAATTTATCCATATATTCCTCATTGCCTTCTGCTACGAAAAATTCACCGGTGGTAATATCAAGCAATGCGAGGCCATTTTTATTTTCTTCCAGATGCACACATGCGAGAAAATTATTGCTGTTATGCTCGAGCAATTTATCATTGGTGGCAACTCCTGGCGTAACCATTTCTGTAACACCTCTTTTTACAATGCCTTTTGCAAGTTTCGGGTCTTCCAACTGGTCACAAATGGCCACGCGATAACCGGCTTTTACCAGTTTATGCAAATACGTATCCAATGCATGATGCGGAAAACCCGCCAATTCATTTGTTGTATCAGAATTATTATTTCTTTTTGTAAGTGTAATGCCTAATACTTTGGCTGCAATAATTGCATCACTGCCGAATGTTTCATAGAAATCACCTACGCGAAACAATAATATTGCATCCGGGTATTTTTGTTTAATGGCTTTGTGTTGCTTCATTAAAGGCGTATCTGCAGAAGTTTTTGCCATAGCCACAAATATATACAGCAGCGGTTAGGAATAAAAGAACGGAATGCGTTTGTGGAGAATTTATTAAAAAGAAATTCCGTTTTTTAACAAAGGAATTATTTTCTTTCAGTTTGCTTGCCTGTATTTTAATTAACTTTGCACCCTAAACTTCCAGCTATGAAGAAAATGCATATTGTGGCACTTGTTTTAATAGCCGTAGCAATTGCAACCCTGATCAGTTTTATGGGCGATGTTACTTCTTATGACACCATTGCATCTGCAAAAAATAAACCCGGGAAACATGTAAATCTTGTTGCAGCATTGGATAAATCAAAACCTTTAACGTATGACCCGGTGAAAGACCCGAATTACCTGAAATTCACAGCTATTGATACTTTAGGAAATACCATTGATGTGGTGTATCATAATAGCATCCCAACGGATATGGAAAAAAGTGAACGATTGGTATTAAAAGGTTATGTGGAAAATGGAACCTTTGAGTGTAAAGAAATTTTATTGAAGTGTCCCAGTAAATATAAAGATGATTTAAACCAGGCAGAAAAAAATATCAATGCAGGAAACAATGGATACGGGCAGGGTGAAAAAACTGCTCCACCTGCAGAAACCAAAAAGCCTTAAAAGAAATGACATATCCAGGTGAACATTTACTGCCCGGCCAGATCGGGCATTTTCTTGCCATACTATCATTGGTATCTTCCGCAGTTGCAACGATATCTTATTTTAAATCAAACAAGTCTGTAATCCCTGCTGAAAAAAATAGCTGGTTGAAATTGGCGCGCATATCATTTTTAATTCAATCCGCATGTGTTCTCGGAGTTTTTATTTCATTATATTATATTATTTCCAATCATTACCACGAATACTTTTATGCCTGGAACCATTCTTCGAGATCATTGCAAAAAGAATATTTATTGGCAAGTTTTTGGGAAGGGCAGGAAGGTTCTTTTATGCTCTGGAGTTTTTGGAATATGGTATTAGGATGGGCATTTATATGGCGCACAAGAAAATGGGAAGCGCCTGTAATGACGGTTGTTTCATTTGCCCAATTTTGTATAGCTACTATGTTGATTGGAATATATTTCTTTGGAGTAAAAGTAGGAAGCAATCCGTTTATTTTATTTCGGGAGCAAATGCCGGAATTACCTATTTTCTCCACACCGGGTTATCTTACGCTACCAAAGATTTTTGAAGGAAATGATTTAAATACATTGCTTCAGAATTATTGGATGGTAATACATCCACCGGTGTTATTTCTTGGCTTTGCTTCTACAATTATTCCCTTTGCATTTGCTTATGCCGGCCTTATCAACAAAGACCATAGTTGGGTAAAATCTGCAATGCCCTGGGCTTTATTTTCAGCAGCAGTTTTGGGAACCGGTGTGATGATGGGCGCTGCATGGGCTTATGAAAGCCTTTCATTTGGTGGCTACTGGGCTTGGGACCCCGTAGAAAATGCTTCTTTGGTTCCCTGGTTAATTTTAGTTGCCGGCCTGCATACTAATCTTATTTACAATCATAGTGGTTATTCTTTGAGAACGACCTATTTATTTTACATACTCAGTTTTTCATTTGTATTGTATTCCACATTTCTCACACGCAGTGGCGTATTGGGCGATACCTCCGTACATGCCTTCACCGGCGCTGATATGACCACTCAATTGCTTTTATTTGTATTGGTATTTTTTCTGCCATTATTGTTTTTATATTTTAAAAACAAAAAAAATATACCCACAATACGTAAGGAAGAGAATATGTACAGCCGCGAGTTTTGGATGTTTATCGGGTCGCTCGTTTTGTTTTTATCAGCCATTATTATTTCATCCAAAACATCTATGCCTGTGGTCAATAAAGTATTTGGCACCAACATAGCCCCACCCGTGGATGTGGAATTCAGTTATAATCAAGTGCAAATTTTTATCGCATTGATTATTGGGATTTTAACTGCTGTAACACAGTACCTGAAATATAAAGAAACGGCGCCGGCTTATTTTGGTAAAAAAATTTTAGCGCCAACAGTAATTTCATTATTGATTGCACTTGCCATTATTATTTGGGGAAATATTCATTATGATAAACATGGGCCAGGTTTTCTTGCTGCCATTTATCTCGCTATTTTTGGAGTTGTATATGGAACGGTGGCCAATGCCATGTATATATGGACAAATTTAAAAGGGAAAATGGCTTCTGCCGGAGCCTCTATTGCACATGTCGGTTTCATGCTTTTCCTGTTTGGCGTACTGATTTCTTCCAGCAAAAAAGAAACGCTTAGTTTGAACACCACCGGCATCAATGTGTTTAAAAAAACGGCAAATGAAGACCCTGCAGAAAATATTACATTATTCAAGAATGTACGTACAGATATGGGTAAATACCATGTTACGTACCTGCGTGATACGGTAAATAATTTCGACCGGAAAAAATACTTCGAAATAAAATTTGAGAAAAAAGATGATGGCGAAACTTTTTATCTCTACCCGGATGCATTGAAAAACAATAAAGGTGCAGAAGGCTTTTCTGCAAACCCCGATAAACGACATTATCTCACCAAAGATATTTTCGTATATGTTACATCCTGGCTGGAAGGCGATAAAGCAGATACTACAGCTTATTCACCGGTAACCATGAAAGTAGGCGATACCGCATTTTATTCCAATGGCATGCTTACACTGAATCATGTAGATGTAAACCCGCCAACTTTGCGTGTGCCTGTTTCGGGTGGCGAAACAGCCATGCAATTGAATATGTCTGTAATCACCAAAGAAGGAATCACATACCATGCACGGCCTGAAATAATTATCCATGGAAATAGTTCAATGGAAAATATCCCTGATACCGTTTTATCTCAAAGCTTAATAGTAAAATTCAATAAGATCATCAATGAAAAAACAGGTGAACTGGAGATTGGGGTAAAAGAAAGCAAACGAATGAATGACCTCATGACTTTGAAAGTGTATGAGTTCCCTTTTATTACCATCGTTTGGTTGGGAATTATTGTGATGGTCATTGGCTTATTATTGAGCGCCTGGCAGCGGGCAAAAAAACTTCGCCGTATTAAAAATTAAAAAATAACATTTTTAAAAGGTTACTTTTTACTGTACAAGCGTATTTGTATGCATATACTCTTTACTTTTATATATGCGTTTCCCGGTGCAAATACATAGGCAATATTTGATTTGTGCAATCTTCTTTTTGTTTGTAAAAATAAATAATACAGCTGCACAAAACGGGCATGGCATTTATGATACAATTATTGTACAAGCTTGCATTGAAGATAATGGTGATACCATTCCATGCGGTTTTTTAGATCCTGTTTCTGTTCATACCAAAATGACACAAAAATGGAAAAATTATTATGCAAAATGGGACAGGCTGCGCAATGCTGTGTATGTGACGTATCCTTATGCAAAACAGGCAAGCGCTGTAATGAATGATATCAATCGCCAACTGGTAAACGTTTCAGACAGAAAAGCAAGAAAAAAAATCATTATATCCAGGGAGGATGAATTGAAAACAAAATTTGCAGACAAACTCACTAAGCTTTCAGTGTACCAGGGAAAAGTTTTAATGAAATTAATTTACAGGGAAACCGGTAATAATTGCTATGAGATTATTGATGATTATAAAGGCCATTTCAATGCCACATTCTGGCAAACCGTTGCTTTAATCTTCGGCTCAAACCTACGCCAGGATTACAATCCAAAAGGGGATGATGCTATGATGGAATCTATTGTACAAGATGTGGAGAGGATGTATGGAATTCGTAAATAGGTTCGTACCGGCAATTGACAAGGAAATAAGATTTATTTTTGCAACTTATTTTTTCTATTTCAAAATATTAACTATGATAAAAGCAGATATACTTGCCTTTGGTGTACATCCGGACGATATAGAACTGAGTTGTGCAGGTACTTTAATTGCTTCAATTGCTCAAGGGAAAAAAGTGGTAATAGTTGACCTTACTGCGGGAGAATTGGGAACGCGTGGAACCGCTGCAACACGAAAAAAAGAAGCTACTGCAGCAGCTAAAATAATGGGTGTGCACAAGCGCGAAAACCTGGGCATGGCGGATGGTTTTTTTAAACATGATGATAAAAATATTTTAAAGGTGATACAGGTGATAAGGAGATATCAGCCGGAATTTATTTTATGCAATGCGCCTGATGACCGGCATCCGGATCATGGAAGAAGTGCAAAATTAGTTGCCGATGCGGCATTTCTTTCCGGCCTTAGGAAAATAGTTACCCTGGATAATAAGAAAAAACAAATACCATGGCGGGCTGCTTATACATTTCATTATATACAGGACCAATATTTAAAACCGGATTTTTTATTCGACATTTCACCTTATCACGAACAAAAATTAAAAGCCATCCTCTGTTATGAAACGCAGTTCAATACAAAGGATACAAGTGAACCGGCCACTTACATTTCTTCACCCGGCTTTTTTGAAAGCATAAAAGCACGTGCCTTGACATGGGGAAAAAAAATTGGCGTAGAGTATGCAGAAGGTTTTATAACTCAAAAAATGATTGGCATTGAAAATTTTGATGCTTTTATAGCAAAAGAAACATAAAGTTTTGTGTATAAAGTAGTATTATCTTTATATTGGCTGACAATCCGGCAAAAATGATGCATCTTTGCTGCTCCTTTTTTTATTCTTCGTTTAAATTATATCATGAATACTCCCAAATTCTTAGTTGCAAAACAATCATTCCATGCTGAATTAAAAAAACGCATTAATGATTATTTTCAGCAAACAGGCAAATCCACTACAGGTAATACAAATCTTTGGACAAAAGCAATCATTTTAGTGAGCGCATTTATTTTTGTTTATATTCATTTGGTTTTTTTTACGCCCACCAATGTTTGGGCTTTACTTGAATGCGCATTATTGGGTATTCTTACTGCGGCTATTGGTTTTAATATCATGCATGATGGGGCACATGGAAGCTTCAGTAATTTTCCAATATTAAATAAAGTGGCGGCAGTATCATTGGGTGTATTAGGAGGCAGCCACTTTATGTGGAATGTAAAACACAATATCATTCACCATGCCTATACCAATGTGGATGGTATGGATGATGATATAGACGCTAAACCATTTTTAAGAATGGCCTCCACTCAAAAAAAATACAAAATGCATAAATACCAGCATTTTTATTTTTGGATTTTATATAGTTTTCTTTATATATACTGGATTTTCTTTGCTGATTACCGCAAGTATTTTTCAAAGAAAATCGGTGAAATTCCATTGAAGAAAATGAAAAACCGTGATCATTTTTATTTTTGGTTTTATAAAGTAGTTGCCTATTCTTTATTTTTTGTATTACCGATGATCATGGTGGGAGTAGTACCGGTAATTATCGGCTTCCTGGTAAGTGCACTTGTAGCCGGCTTTATCTTGAGTATTGTTTTCCAGTTGGCACATACTGTAGAACACACGCAGTTTCCTGTGGCAGATGCCACAACAGGTAATTTTGCAGATGAGTGGGCAATACATCAATTAAAAACGACTGCCAATTTTGCAACCAAAAATCCGGTCATTTCATGGTTTGTGGGAGGACTTAATTTTCAGATAGAACATCATTTATTCCCTAAAATTTCGCATGTACATTATCCGCGTATCAGCAAAATCATCAAGCAAGCCTGCAAAGAATATGGTGTTGTATATGTAGAATATCCTTTGATGATTCAAGCAGTTGCATCCCATGTTGCTTTCCTAAGGGATATGGGAAGAAAATAAATCGGGATAATTTTTAATTCTATCTTCCCGGAGTTTTTTGCTGCGTGTTTTTATTTAGTGAAGGGATTAAAGTATTTTTGCTTTCCTAAAATCTTTGCTATGCAGTTTACTCTTACTGAAGAACAATTAATGATCCAACAAGCCGCTCGTGATTTTGCCGTGAATGAATGCCTTCCAGGTGTGATTGAAAGAGATGAAAAACAGAAATTCCCATATGAACAAATCATGAAATTGGCTGACCTCGGTTTTATGGGCGTAATGATCAATCCTGAATATGGGGGTGCAGGAATGGATAATATCAGCTACACGATTGCCATGGAGGAAATCAGTAAAATAGATGCAAGTGTGTCTGTATGCATGAGTGTCAATAACAGCCTTGTTTGCTGGGGAATACAACAATTTGCTACCGAAGAACAAAAACAAAAATATTTAGTACCATTAGCACAAGGAAAAAAAGATGGTGAACTTTACATTGGTGCATTTTTATTAAGCGAACCTGAAGCAGGCAGTGATGCAACGAGCCAAAGAACAACGGCGGAAGATAAAGGCGATCATTACATATTAAATGGAACAAAAAA
>CAYXHX010000035.1:0-1165 GCA_964464835.1 uncultured Chitinophagaceae bacterium
TGCATTATAAGAGTTTAAATTCAAAAATTCACCAACCATTTTTGATTACATTACCCAAAAAGAGAATATTATTTAATTGTAAAAAGTAAAATGATTAAGCATACTTTTTTGGTTGCATTTTTAAACTGATTTTAATCAAAGTTTTATCTTAAATTTGATTACTCAAAATAATCAATTTTATGCAGCGAATTAAAAAACTGTTGATAGCTTGCTTATTAATCTTTTGTTCATATCAAACCTATGCGCAAAAATATCCCACATTAGATGATATGTTTGATTTGGCGTTATTGAATGATACTTCCGTTTTTAGAACAGAAATATTGCAAAAAGGGTTTCATCATTTACACACCGTAATTATGAATGATGCAGGTGATTTTTATATTGAATTTGCAGATAATATAAATGAGGCAAATGGAACTGTCAATAAATATGCATGGATTGCAGGAAACGGGAAACACGGGGCTTCAAAATATGTGAGTTTTGCAACCACCAATATTGATGCCTTTACTGAATTAATGCATAAAATGGATGAGAGAGGCTTCAAATTTATTAAAAATGAAACAATGAACGATGATAAAGGTGGGCCTATTCTCATTGCTTTTTATAGATTTAGTTATATCGGCATTATGAGTACAATCAATCAAATTTCTACAAAAACGGGTGTTGCAAAATTGTATTCCTTTGCAGTAAGAATTCCCGCAATGTCTTATTGGCCGGACGATCGGTAAAGTAACAATCAAAAAATAACTCTAATTTTTTGTCTTTCTAAACCAATTAAATACCCTGCAAATAGTTCCTGCTACAAAACCTACAACAACACCGGCAATGAGGATGAAAATAATAGCTGCCATAAAAATAATTTCCTGAATATAAATAGTTTTTTTTAAAAAAAGTTCTATATCTGGGGATTAACAGAGCCTTTAAAAGGGCATTGTGTTCAAGTCCCGCACTTGTTGCGGGACTTAAAATTTTGGAGGCTAACCGAAAAAATTAATTTTATTCCCCGCAATGTTCCATTAAATGCATGTCCCTGAAAAGACAGATTACCGCCTTTTCAGGAGGCTCACTGAGGATTTTTTTTCAACTTCTTTACATGCATTCCTCTCCCTCGTTCGATTTTATGAATAGCCGGCAAAAACATTTTTTCCATACAATAAAAAATAAT
>CAYXHX010000035.1:1175-6208 GCA_964464835.1 uncultured Chitinophagaceae bacterium
ACACTTTTTATATAAATTTGAACATTAAATTATTTAAACCACTTTTATGCTAAGCTACTATAAAACACTGCTTTTTGTATCCATCATTTTTTGTTCCTTTCAAATACATGCACAGGGTTATCCCAACTTAAATGATATATATACTTTTGCGCTTTGCAAAGACAGTTCTTCTTTTAAAAAAGAAGCATTGAAAAAATCTTTTCATTATTTGCGCACCGTAAAAAGCCCTTCTACTAAAGATTACTATGTTGAATTTTTATCAAATAAAATGGAAGCCAACGGCACCTACAATATTCTTGCCTGGATATTTCAGTTCAAAAATGAAGGCTCCACACATTATGTTAGTTATGGCACTACCAACCTCGATGCATTTACTGCGTTGATGGATAAAATGGACGAGAGTGGATTTGTAAAAGTTCATGATCAAATGAAAGATGACGAAAATGACAACCTTGTTTTAACCTCATTCTATAAATTTAAAGATACCGGCATCAGTAGCACGATAAGCCAAAAAGCCACGAAAAAAGGTATGGTGGAGTTTTACAGGTTTGCATGCAAAAAACCAATTTCTACAAAATGGCCGTTTGAAAAGTAAGAACAAAGAAAATGAAAACAGCATTCAGTTTGTTATTCAAAACCTCATTGCATTGCCTCGTTTAAAAAAGCCATTCTCTGAAAGTATTTTTTCTCAACTTTCCTTCTCCATCTCATGGTACACATTTGAAAATGCACCAATAACTGCCTTATCATTTTTAAAATTCAGCCGGTGCAAATGAAGCGCTTCAATATCTTCTTGAAAAACTTTTCTGTACATGGGGTGCATGGTTCCACCGGGGCCTCCTGCCGGTTTAGTAGGATCATATTGGTAAGCAACATCCACCAATGTGCCGCGCGGGTACATAATGGGTGGTACGCCATTCCCTCTGTAATCAATATCTGACGGATGTTCCAGGCCAAGTGTATGGCCAAATTCGTGTGCAGCTGTGGTAGAACCTTTGTACAAATTATCCAATTTAAAATAACCGCTATTGCAGCCCAAACCATCTACATAAGAAATATGCCTGTATGAATATTCTTCTATGCGGAAATAATTATTGCGCGGATCAACATTACTGATAATTTCAAAATCTGTTATTGAGTTATTACAAAGTGACGTAATTTCAAAACGAACTTCAAACATATTTCCCTGCAAATTAATTTTTCCCTGCGGTTCATTCCACATGTTTTCAATTTCGCTGCGAATCAATTCGGTAACCGTTTCATCCGCAGCATTTCCATAAGTAACAATATGCGCACGGATAAAAATAATTTTTTGATGATAGTTGATTTCTGCTTCTCCCACAATATTTTTTTGGTGAAAATAATTGAAATTTTATAAGCATCAAATTGACCAGCTTTCATCCCACATATTCCAATATATCACTGTTTCGTAAAAATTTTTATCTTTAAATAAAAAATGAGCCATAGAAGAAAATTTTTACAGCAACTTGCATTTTCCGCAGGCGCATTTTCAGCAAGCAGTTTATTCAATCAAACATTTGCATCAGATTTCAAACTTGCTGAAAAAAAATTGAATGGCATGCCACCACAGCAAGCTGCAGCGGATGAAGATTATTGGTCTGTAATTCAACAAGCATATACGGTAAATCCCAATATCATCAATTTAAACAATGGCGGCGTAAGCCCTTCCCCGCGCATTGTGCAGGAAGCTGTAGAACGATTTAATATTTTAAGCAATGAAGGCCCCTCCTATTATATGTGGCGGATACTTGACCAGGGACGTGAACCGCTTCGGGAAAAATTATCGGCATTAGCCGGTTGCAGCCCCGATGAAATTGCCATCAACCGGAATTCAACGGAAGCTTTGAATACGGTTATTTATGGCTTACCATTAAAAGCCGGCGATGAAGTTATCGGCGCCAAGCAGGATTATCCAAATATGATTAATGCATGGAAACAAAGAACCATGCGGGAAGGAATTGTGTATAAGCAAATCAGTTTTGATTTCCCCATTGAAGATGATGATACAATTGTGGCAACTTATGCATCAGCTATTACTACAAAAACAAAAATCATTCATGTTACGCACATGGTTAATTGGGTGGGGCAAATAATGCCGGTGAAAAAAATTGCACAAATGGCCCATGCCCGTGGCATTGAGGTTGTATGTGACAGTGCTCATGGTTTTGGTTTATTGGATTTTAAAATTCCCGATCTTGAATGTGATTATTTTGGCACAAGCCTTCATAAATTTTTAAGCGCCCCAATCGGCTCCGGAATGTTATGGATAAAAAAAGAACATATCGAAAAAATATGGCCGCTTGTTTGTAATGACCATCCGCATAGCGCCGACATCCGGAAGTTTGAAACCCTTGGTACACGCAGCTTTCCCATTGAGCAGGGCATTGGTGAAGCATTGAATTTTCACAATGCCATCGGGGCAAAAAGAAAAGAAGAACGCATCCGGTATTTAAAAAATTATTGGGCTGAAAAAGTTCAAAAAATTCCGGGCGTTTCATTAAGCACTTCTTTGAAGCCTGCTTACTCCTGTGCAATATGCGGTGTAAATGTAAAAGGGCTCACGCCCGGTGAATTGGATTCCATGTTATTCAACAAACATAAAATTCATACCGTGGGAATTGTATGGGAAAATATCAGTTGTGTGCGTGTGACGCCGCATGTATATACTACATTACAGGATTTGGATACATTGGTGAATGCTATTGGTGAAATAGCAGTGATGAAAAAAAATTAATCTTTCGTTTTTGCATCAATTAAAACCGTGCTGATATTTTTTGCAACATTTAAAGAAATATGATTAAGTGCATTATTGTATTTTACAATATTCGCTTTTAAGGCATCCACTTTTTGCGGCGGCAAATCCTTCATAAGCAAAGAATCATAGGTACTCATGGAAAGGTTATTGAGTTTATTAAAATTTTGAACTAATTGCGGGTCATTTTGTTCGGCCACATATTTTGCTAAAGTGTCCAGCGTTTTTTGTTGTTTTGCTTTTGCATCAGCGATTTCTTCTTTCGTTTGATGTTGATTTCCGCCGCGGCGGACACAATTATTTCATTCGCTTCTCAAGCTATCCGCCGGATTTTTAAGAGCAGCTTTGATAGCCTGGAAACTTATTGTCAATAATGCAATAAAAATGGCAACACATCCTGCTATTAAAAATATCCACCAACTTATTTGAATACGATATGCAAAATCCTTTAGCCATGTATTCATCAGCCACCATGCAATGGGAGTTGCTATAAAAATAGCGATCGTTACTAACTTTAAAAAATCAATGGAAAATAAACGTACTATGGATTGGACAGAAGCGCCTAAAACTTTTCGTATTCCAATTTCTTTTATCCTTTGTCCCGTAGCCTGAACAATCAATCCAAAAATACCAAGAGCGGCGAGAAACATGCTCAAACCACTAAAGAAAGAAAATAATTCTTGCAATTTGCTTTCTGTTTTATATTGGCTCGCCAACATTTCATCTACCCGTTTTACTTCCAGTAATTTATTGGGATAAAATTTGCGCCAAAGTGAATTTAAAGATTCTAACACCTGTTTTTCTGAGCCGGGTTTTATCCGTACCAACATGCCACCATAAGCAGGTGAATTTTCTGCAATTAGAATTGTTGGCTGCATGGGAGTTTTCAGAGATTCATTAAAAAAGTTCTCGACAATTCCAACTGGTTTAGTGTGTGCATTTTGAATGGGTTCATTGAATGAATGTAGCTTTAATGCTTTTGCTGTATATGCTGTAATAATAGAAGATTGTTGATTGGCTGCTGCGGCATATTGAGCAGAATCCATCGCCATCTTTTCTCCCTGGTTGACAGTATCAGCAGAGAAATTTTTGTCCAGAAATCTTCCTCTTATTAAATGCAGCCCAAGGGTTTTCGCCAAGTCCACATCAGCATTAATAAACCATACATTTATTTTATTGCCGGGATGTACAGGGTCATCAATTTCTCTCGACATAAATCCGGCGCCTTGAGTAGGAAGCCAGGAAGTAATACTTGCACTCACTACTCCTCGCTGGTTCAATAATTCGTTTTTAAAAGATTCGCCTTTCCCATCCCAGGAAACGGAGGCAATACTTAACAAGTTGTTTTTATTAAAACCGATATCTTTATTATTCATGTACGATACTTGTTGCTGAACCACTATCATTGCCACTAATACAGCTATGGAAATTGAAAACTGTAAAACCACTAAACTTTTTCGTACAAAATTTTGACCTGAAAAATACCCTGTATATAATTTACCTTTTAACGTAGCAGCAGGTTTGAAACCAGATAAAACCCATGCCGGGTAAAAGCCGGTTATTAAACTAATGACTAAAATGATACTAAAAGCAATGCCCAATAATGAATATTTTGATACAAAAGTTTGCGACAAATGATGCCCGATAAAATGCTGAACAGGTTGCAATGAAAATTGATAAATCACAGTAGCCAAAAAAGCAGCAATTACAAAAAACAACAAGGATTCTGCAAGAAATTGAGCAATCAATTGCCTGCGCCCGGCTCCCAATATTTTTCTTACACCGGTTTCCTTTAACCGTTGCAGTGCGTGGGCTGTACTTAGATTAATGAAATTGACGCAAGCAATAATTAACAGCAATAACGCGACGCCTGAAAGAATAAATATGTTTTTATAATCCCCTTTCACTGCCTGGTATTTCGAAAAATCCGAGTGAAGATAAATGTCCTTCATCGGCTGAAACTCCCACTGATAAGGGTTTTTAACCTCCACAAAATTTTTATACCAGTTATTTATTTTTTTTGTAAAATGCACCATATCCGTACCCGGCTTCATTAGCACATAGTTTTGAGAAAATGTGCCATACTGTTTTTTATTAAGATCTTCATTGCTCCCTTTTTGCAATACAATAATATCTGAACGTAAATGAGTGTTAGTAGGCAAATCTTGAATGACCCCTGTAATTAAAAACTGCCCAGGCTTTTCAGAATACCTTGGTACATCTTCAATTATTTTTCCAACCGGGTTTTCATTTGGAAAAT
>CAYXHX010000035.1:6218-6863 GCA_964464835.1 uncultured Chitinophagaceae bacterium
GAGGTTTTTACTTCCATCCACATATTCCCTTGGATTGCCTTCAAGCACTTTAATGTCGAGTATTTGCCACATGGAAGTATCTGCTCTCAACGCATTTACTTCTATGCCGTTCGGATTTTTTTCATCCAATTTCAACTGCTCTTGCATAGAAGTTAATTCAGCAACAGCAACCACTTCAGGATAATCATTTTTCAAAGTAGTGCCCAAGCCGGTTAATGACGATGAGCTTCGATCGTACAAATCACCACCCATTTTATTTACAGAAATAATTCTATAAATATCGTCACCCTTGCTCCACTGCCTGTCATACGACAAATCATCAATGACTACTGTTGCCACGATCATGCATGCACTCAACCCAATCGTTAATCCCAAAATATTTATTACAGAATACACTTTATTCCTGGTAATAGTACGCCATGCTGTTGTGAAATAATTTTTAATCATTGTTCTTAGGATTAATGTTAATGGTAATGCAAATACTAAATATTGATAGTTTTTTTTATTAAATTTGACTTATGATTATAGAAATTAAAAAACCCGTTACTGCAGAAAAAGTGAAAGAAGCGCTTTCTCAAATTGCAAAAAAGAATAAAAAGAAATCTCTGCGCAAACATTTTGGAGAACTCAAAAGAGGATTGGATG
>CAYXHX010000035.1:6873-13264 GCA_964464835.1 uncultured Chitinophagaceae bacterium
GGATGGAAATGATTATCAAAAAAAAGTAAGAAATGAATGGGTTTAATTTCATTGCAGATACTAATTTTCTAATTAAAGTCCATGAAGGAAAGCCGGAAACAGAACCATTTTTAGATGGCCTTGTTGTTGTTTCTGTCATTTCAGAAATTGAATTATTAGGATGGCCTAAACTTTCTTTATCGGAAAAAAAGAAGCTGTCCTCTCTCTTAAATGATTGCGTAATAATGGAACTTACAACAGAAATAAAAAATTTAGCAATAAAATTCAGGCAACAAAATAATGTGAAAACACCTGACGCAATTATTGCAGCCACCGCAAATTTTTTACAACTGCCACTTGTAACTTCTGATAAAGGATTTAAAAAAATGAAAGACATTGAAATTATTTTTATTTGATTTTTGATTTTACTATTTCAAAAAATACATGCGAAAAAACTTATTAAAAATTCAAAAGAAAATTACAGCCATTTATAAAAATTTTCAAGGAATTTAGAAATTAATTTTGCCTTTGCTATAATTATAAATTATCCATTCACTCCACCGCTGCGGGCACCATTAATTCACTCGCTTCTCAAACTCTCCACAGGGTTGGCCATTGCTGCTTTGATTGCATGGAAACTCACTGTAACAAGTGCAATCAATATTACCAATAAACCGGATGCAGCAAACATCCACCAACTAATAGAAATCCTGTATGGATAGTTTTGCAGCCACTTATTTGCATAAAACCATGCGACAGGTATTGCAATCATCATGGCAATGATTACCAACTTTAAAAAATCTTTAGACAACGTGGTAACTATTCCCCGCACTGATGCGCCAAGTACTTTGCGGATGCCAATTTCTTTGGTTCTTTTTTCTGCCGAAAGAACAGATAAACCGAATAAACCTATACATGAAATAAAAATGGTTAAGATTGCCGCAAATAGCATGATCTGTTTCCATTTGGCTTCAGCTTCATAATTTTTGCGGTTTTGATCGTCTTTAAATACGTAGCTGTATGGCGACATGGGATATAAATCTTTGAACTTTTGCTGAATAAATTTCAGGCTTGCAGTTGCAGTCCCTGGCTTTATTTTAATATCATAAATTCCATAATTATTTGAATTTTTCATAGTAAATAACTGTGGGCCAATTTTTTCATTGAGCGCATTGTAATGATAATCTTTTACCACACCAATCACCCGGCAGGTTTCATTATTGAAAAAGAAATTCACTGATTGCCCAATCGGGTCTTTCCATCCTGCCTGCTTTACAAACGCTTCATTTACAATGACAGAATTCGTGGAGTCGGCAGGATAATCTTTAGAAAAATTCCGCCCCTTCAAAAGTGGAATTTTCATCATTGGAATATAACTTTCATCCACAGTTTCATAATTAAATTGTATGGAAGAATCGTTGTCAATCTTTGCCGTGGTTCTCCATCCACCACCATTCTTTGGTGCAACATCTATGATATCCGGGCTTTTTAAAAGTTCATTTTTAAATATTGCTGCCTCCCCATGTGAATGAATATTTTTTGAAATCTCCACAATGTTTGTATCATCATATCCTAAATCGGTATTGGTGAGAAAATTGAATTGTGAATAAATCACCATTGTACCGATTATTAAAAAGGATGCAAGTGCAAATTGTAATACCACGAGAGATTTTTGTAAATAATTTTTACCCCTCAGGTTGAAACGGCTGTATAGCGTAGCTACTGGTTGATAACCTGAAAGAATTAGTGCAGGATAAAAGCCCGCTAAAAATGAAGTAAAAAGGAACAATGTTGCATATCCCAATATTAGCCTGGCATCAAATAAATAAAATATTGAAAGCGCTTTATCAGACAGTTCATTGAACACGGGTAGTATTATTTGAACCAATACGATGGCCATTACAAACGCAATAAAACACAATAGAAATGATTCACCCAAAAACTGAAATATCAATTGTTTTCGGCTGCTGCCTACCACTTTTCGGATGCCAATTTCCCTGGCTCTTTTTACAGAACGGGCTATAGTTAAATTCACAAAATTGATGCAGGCAATCAACAAAATAAACAACGCAATACCCGAAAGAATGTAAGAATAAACAGGATTGCTTGCATGCTCCAATCCATTTTGCGCAGGAAGGTCAGTGCTCAGATGTATATCAGCAAAGTGTTGCAGGCTGTAGTTTCCAATTTTTGATTCCGGGCCAAGGCCATATTTTTCTTTTAAATCTTTAAAAATCGGGGAAGCATCTTTTTCATAATAATCCTGCATGCTTTTTTCAACAGAAGTTAATTGAGCTTTAGGCGACAATACCACAAAAGTGTTTAGAAAAAAATTAAACCAGTTTTCATTATTTGTTGCATCCGCTTTGGATTCTTTAAATGGTAACAGCATATCAAACTGAATGGATGAATTTTGCGGAGCATTTTTTGCTACTGCAGATACATTGTAAGGTGTAAATGTGCTGTCCGTTTTTATCAATATCAATTTTCCCAAAGCACCTTTGGTTCCAAAGCGTTTCAATGCTTCTTTTTCTGTAATTACCACTGAGTGAAGGTCTTTAAGACATGTCTTTGGATTGCCGCTTACCAATGGAAAAGTAAAGACATTAAAAAAAGAAGAATCCACATACAGCAAATCCTGTGATAGAACTTCCGTACCGGTTTTAATATCTTCTGTTCCTGGTTGTACCCGAACGAACGCTTCAATCCCCGTAGCATTCTGAGCAAATCTTGGCCCTTGAAAGAAACCGGTATTTCCATCTTTTTGTTGCTCCCCTTCCATGTCGCTCGTATAAACAATCCGGTAAATATTGTTTACGTTTTTATGAAACTGATCATAGCTTACTTCATCTTTCACATACAGAATGATGAGCATGGCACAAGCCAATCCCAATGCCAGCCCTGCAATATTTATAAAAGAAAATATCTTGTTGCGTTGCAGGTTTCGCAGGGCTATTTTGAAATAATTTTTGAACATAGTTTAAACTATTAATTTGGTTTTTGTTGTACTTTTGGAAACGATAAAAAATGAAATGTTATGGAAAAGATTGTGATTGAAATTGATAATTCTACTGCCGCAGAATTCAAGAAATTTACCCCTGAAACCCAAAGTAAGTTTGGCGAAACTGTTGCCATTGCTTTGAAAAAAATAATAAATGATGCTTCTAACGAATCTTACTTGAAATTCCTGGACGCCATTAGTGAAGAGGCGCAAAAAAATGGACTTACAGAAGATATTCTTAACGACTTGTTGAAGGCTGATGATTGATACATTTATTTTTGATACGAATGCACTTATCAGCTCAAACCTCCTGGAAAACTCCGTGAATAGGAAAGCGTTTAATAAAGCTCTTGACAAAGGTATTCTTCTATATTCTACATCAACATTTGATGAATTTGCAAAGACATTTATACGATCAAAGTTTGAAAAATATTTATCGCTATCAAAAAGGATGTCTGTTATTGCTGAATTCCAGGCAAGAGCAGCATTAATTGATGTAAGGGCCACAGTTACGGCCTGCCGCGATCCAAAAGACAACAAATTTCTTGAATTAGCAATTTCTGCAAATGCTTCCTGTATTATCACCGGTGATAAAGATCTTCTTATTTTAAATCCTTTTAGAAATATTCCCATTTTAAATGCGGTTGATTTTTTGAAAAAGTTTTAATTACTTCATACTATTGTTTTTAAACAGTTTTAAATTATTCAATCCATTTGAAAAATTCACTTTGCAGCGGCGGAGTGAATTGTTTATTTCTCCCTTCTTAAATTTTATATCGGGTACAGGCCTTCATTTTTTTAAACATTTTTATCCATATTGTAATAAAACAATTTTTGAACTTGTTATTAATTAATAATTCATCATTCACCATTATCTATTCAGCATTATCTACTCGCTTTTTAAACTCTTCACCGGGTTCGCTGTTGCTGCTTTGATTGCACGGTATGCAACCGTTATCCACGCAATTAAAATTGAACAAACAATTGCAAGAATAAATATGGAACTGCTCAATGGAATCCTGTATGTATAATTCTGTAGCCATTGATGCATAATATACCAGGCAATGGGCGCTGAGATGATAAATGCAATGATGATGAGTACAGTAAATTCTTTTGATAATAGATAAATAATATTACTTACTGATGCGCCAAGCACTTTACGAATGCCCACTTCTTTTGTTCGCTGTACTACCATAAACGAAACCAATCCATACAAACCCAGGCAACTGATAAAAATAGCAATGCCTGCAAAAAGCTTATTTAACTGTGAAAGTTGTTCTTCCTGTTTGTAAAAGTCTTCTATGGTTTGATCAAGGAATTTATACTCATACACATAATCCGGAAACTGGCTTGTCCATAATTTTGAAATGTAAGGCAATACTGTTTTTCCTGAACCTGGTTTTATTTTTATATTAATGACACTGTATCTTTACAAAAAATAAATCTTTCCTTCCAGGTGCTCAACAATACGGGGTAAATTGGTTCGCTCAATGAATAAACATTAAAGTCTTTTATTACACCCACAATGTTTCCGACTTTTTCACCATCCCAAAGATTAATTTGTTTGCCAATAGCATCATCCGGATTTGTGAAGCCGAGCTTTTTCACTAATGTTTCATTTACTACAAATTCATGAATTGTATCATTTGCATAATAAGGCCTGCCGGCAACAAATTGCAGATGATATGTTTTAAAATAACTTGTATCAGCCCATTTTAAATTTGCATTGAAATTAGTGGCTTTCGTGGAATGGTTGAATTTAAAATCGGCACTCCAGTTCCAATCTGATGAAGGACTGGCGTAACTGAAGCTTACATTTTTAATATCCGGATTTGAAAGCAACCGGTTACGCATATAATCAATTTTTGTATGGCTGATACTATCCGGCGGAATGGGCACATTGATGATGGCATCTTTATCAAAACCCAATGAAGCATTTCTGAAAAAGTCCATTTGTTTAACAACTACAAACATGCCTACAATTAAAACTTGTGCAATTACAAATTGCATAACTACCAATGCCCTTCTTAATGAAATGCCACCAATCATTTTAGCGGTTATCTTACTCTTTAAAGCAGTAATTGGATTAAACCCTGATAAAATTATTGCCGGGTAAATCCCTGAAAGAAGTGTAACAATAATTCCCGTTGCAATTATAAATAATATCACAGTGGGATTAGCGATAATATGCATTGACATTTGTGTATCAAGCAAATTATTCAGGTAAGGCAAAGCAATGGATGTAATGCTGATGGCAATCATAATAGCAACAACAACAATGACAAATGTTTCGCTTAAGAATTGTAAGGCGAGTTGTTTTCGGTTGCTTCCTAAAACTTTTCTAACGCCCACTTCCTTTGAACGATTCACTGCTTGTGCAGTAGCAAGGTTAATGAAATTGATACAGGCTATGACGATAAGAAAAATTCCTATTAGCATCAAAACGTTGATCAATGAATGACTAAAGATGTGCCCGGAAAAATTTCCAAACCTATCATCATAATGCATTTCTGATAAAGGTTGTGCATAGTATGTATCTTTTGCATATTCTGCCGGCTTATGCTTTTTGGCAAAGGCTTTCAGCTCATCATTAAATTTGTTCAAAGGTAAATTCGCAGGCAATTCAACGAAAGTATAAGCCTCGCCAAGCGTACTTACCCAATCATTTAAATTCTCAGCCATATTTGTATTTTGCAGCGCAGAATAGCCTACCACAACACTTAGGGGAAAATCAGAATTGGTGGGGATATTTTTCAGAATGCCCCTTACTGTATAAAGCGTTTTGTTTTCATACATGATTGTTTTGCCAAGCGCATCCTTATAATTATTCGGGCCAAGGCCAAAATATTTTTCTGCTGTTGCTTGTGTAATCACTGCACTGTTTGGATCATTTAATGCCGTTTTTGCATTGCCTGCAAGAAAGGGAAAGTTAAACATGCTGAAGAACTGTGGTTCGGCATAATAAAAATTTTCTTCCTGCAACTTTTTTTGTTGGGCATTTCCGTCTTCGATCGTTATTTGCCCGTTTCTTTTTAAGATAGAAGCCACTTCTTTAATTTGTGGAAAATCCATTCGCAATCCATTTGCAACAGGCAATGCCACACCACCCATGTATTCCACACCATCCGGTGAATGAAACGCTGTAGCTACCCGGTAGATGTTGTTTTTCTTTGGATGGAAATTATCAAAACTTCCTTCAAACTGCACGACTAAAAAAATCAAAAAACAGGCAGCAATGCCCACGGCTAATCCGGTTGTATTGATCAGCGTATAACTCTTGTTCCGCTTGAAATTCCGGATGGCTGTTTTGAAATAATTTTTAAACATATATTCTAATTGTTAATTGTTTCCGCCGCGGCGGAGAGAATTGTTAAATCCTCTCTTCGAAAATTTATTATCGGGTACAGGTCT
>CAYXHX010000036.1:0-4972 GCA_964464835.1 uncultured Chitinophagaceae bacterium
AAGCAGTAGATATGCTCGATTATGTAACTGCTCAGGATGTAGTTACTTTTACTTGATCAGAAAGTACAGGTTTATTACTCCGTAAAAATGAAAATATTTTAAGGGAGAATGTTCCCTTTACTATGGAAGCTGATTCTTTGAATTGTATAGTATTGGGAAAAGATGTAACACCTGAAATGCCGGAATGGGATATTTTTATTAAAGAAGTCAGGAAAGAAATGACTACAAAATGTGGCCAGAAATGTACTGCTATCCGCAGGATTTTTGTGCCTGCAGAAAAATTGGAAGATGCACAAATCGCATTGGGAAAAGCCCTCGCACAAACAAGCATAGGCAATCCATTAAATGAAAAAGTACGCATGGGGCCACTTGCCGGGTTGTCGCAAAAAAATGAAGTGCTTTCACAAGTTCAAAAATTATTGGCCTCCTCGCAAATTATTTATGGCTCGCTTGATAGCGTGCAGGTGATAGATGGCGATTCAGAAAAAGGCGCATTCCTTAGCCCTATTTTATTATTAAATGAAAACCCTTTGCAAACATTAGAAACACATGAAATAGAAGCCTTCGGACCAGTTTCTACACTCATGCCGTATACCGGAACGGAAGAAGCTATTCAACTTGCAAAAATGGGCAAAGGCTCTTTATGTTCTACTATTGTTACAGCAAACGATAAAATTGCAAAGCAATATGTGTTGGGTGCAGGTGCATGGCATGGAAGAATTTTGGTGTTGAACAGGGATTGTTATAAAGAAAGTACAGGCCACGGATCTCCTTTGCCTTTGCTGATTCACGGCGGCCCCGGCCGTGCAGGTGGTGGTGAAGAAATGGGTGGTGTCCGCGGTGTAAAACATTATATGCAACGCATAGCTGTACAAGGATCGCCAACAAGTATCACTGAAATTAGTAATGTATATCAACCCCATGCGAAAGGAAAACAAACCGATGTTCATCCATTTAAAAAATACTATGAAGAATTACGAATAGGGGATCAAATCATTACTGAAAAAAGATTGATTACATCAGAAGATATAGATGCATTTGCAGATCTCACAGGTGATCATTTTTATGCGCATATAAAAACCACTGATTTCAACGGTACTATGTTTGAAAGGCAAGTGGCACATGGTTATATGATGATGAGTATTGCTGCAGGTTTATTCGTTGACAGTTATGAAAAAAATCCTGTTTTACTCAATTATGGCATTGATGAATTGCGTTTTACTAAACCGGTTTATCCCGGCACAGAAGTATATATCCGTTTTACCTGCAAGGAAAAAACAAGTACTGAATTGAAAGAAGAAAATGATATACCAAAAGGTATTGTAAAATGGTATGTGGAAATTTTTGATGATACAGAAGAGACAATTGGTGTGGCCACAATTCTTACAATGGTGATGCGTAAACCAAATTAATTTGCAACTTTGCAAAAAATTATTTTTTAAAATTTAATTATATGATCCATGAAATTGCCGGAGGGCATTTGAGTACAAGCCATGAACATGGCATTACCACCATAGAATTTTTTCATCCGCAAAGCAATTCATTGCCCGGTGCAATGCTCAATGCCATTGCTTTACAGGTGCATGCGGAAGGATTGAATGATAAAACAAAAGTGATAGTACTTCGATCCGGTGGCGAAAAAGCTTTTTGTGCAGGCGCTTCTTTTGATGAATTGATGGCTATACAAAATGAAGAGGAAGGGTTTCAATTTTTTAATGGCTTTGCTCACCTGATCAATGATATGCGTAAATGCCCGAAACTAATCATTGCGCGCATTCATGGGAAATGTGTAGGTGGTGGTGTGGGTATTGCTGCTGCGGCGGATTATGCGATTGCCGTGGAAGGAGCAGATGTCAAACTTAGCGAATTGGGTTTGGGAATTGGCCCATTCGTAGTAGGCCCGGCAGTAGAAAGGAAAATCGGGCTTTCTTCTTTTTCCCAACTCGCTATTGATGCATCCTATTGGCGGCCGGCAGACTGGGCACGCCGCAAAGGCCTCTATGCAGAATTGCATAATGATGTTGCAGGAATGGATGACAGTATTTCCAGGTTATCTACTACACTTTCGCATTATAGTCCCGAGGCCATGAAAAATATAAAAGATATTTTTTGGAAAGGCACAGAACACTGGGATACCCTATTAAAAGAACGCGCAAAAACAAGTGGGAAGCTGATTCTCAGCGAATACAGCAGGAATTATATAGCACAGTTTAAGAATAAAAAAAAGTAAAGTTTCCAATAAATAAAATTGAAACAGAGTAATTAATTTTTAATAAAAAAGAAACCTGGAACGGAGAATACTTCCGGTTTCTTTTTTATTTTTCGCTTAGCGATTATTCTTTCACTATTCTCAATTTTGTTACTTTCCCATCATACTTCCCCGCTTTATCAATTTAAATTCAATTTTGTCCAACCCTTCCACCAGTCTGCATCTGCACCATTTGGGCCTACTGCACCCCGGTAAGTAACTGGTGTAAAGAAACTTCCACTGCTTAATTTGGAATTGGTAAAATCAGCATTTATTAATAAAGGTGAATTATTCATAGGTGTGAAGTTGGGGTCCGAATAATTAAATACATCTTTTAATTTCAAATCATTATTTATAGCATAAATTTCATTCCCAGATGTTGGTAAATTAAACCAATCCATCATTGCCTGGATATCCCATCCAGTTGGTGCTGTGGTGCTTGCAAAATAAGATAAAGGCGTTGCACAACCTGCAATAATATTATGCTGGAATGCAAGCTTTCCGGACTGTATATTCAAATCAGTAGGTGTACCTTTACTCGCATCAATGAGTAATCCTGTTGGGTATCCCATAATAACTGAATTAAAAATAGAAATACCGGAGTTCCTCCGAATTTGAGCACCTGCGAGGTATAAACTATTTCCAATATAAGATGTAGTTGCTCTGGGGCCAATGATCGTCATATTGCTGTACGTACCTAAAGTTTGAGGTTCTGTTGAACTTCCATTCGCATCATTATCACTTTCAAAAGATTCAGATTTGGAAATGTCTGCAATCAAAGAATCACGCATTACAATACCAAATTGCACCTGCCCATTCCAGCCATTATCTGTATCAAAATCATCATCGAGCGTACTAATTAATACAATGTGTTTCATATTCACACTACCTCCAAAGCATTCAATAGCATCATCATTCGCCTTATAGATTTCTATATGATCTATAATTGTTCCTCTTCCTACACCAGCGAGCGTTAATCCATTTAATTCATTATCCGGAAGATATGCATATCCCGCATATTCAATGCGAACATACCTTAAAATACCAGAGTTGTCATCATCATTTGATCCGCCGTATAAACCAAGCCCATCAGCTGTATTTACACCACCTTCCACAGATCCTATTCCAGGAACGCCATTGTATGATGCATTAGTTTTTGCTGATCCAAGTATTACCACTCCACCCCAATCACCGCGTTGTGGTGTTTGTTGATCCGATGTGAATACAATTGGCCTTTCTTTTGTTCCATCTGCAATCAATTGACTACCTTTTGTAATAATTAATGATCCGCGCGTAGCGCTTCCTCTTTCTCCAACAATTACGGTTCCGGGTTCAATGGTAAGTTTTGCACCATTTACTACATAAACAAATCCACGTATCTTATAAACATAATTTGATTTTAATATACGATCGGAAGAAATTTTCCCTTCAAGGATTACATTTTCCTCGGTATGATCAGGGCTGCCAATAATAATATTATCTGCTTCAATTTTTCTACACGATGTTGTGATTAGAATAAGTAAAGAAGCGATACTCAAAAGTTTTTTCATGTTGTTGTGTTTTTAAAATTGTATTGTTGATGGTGTTTAAAAATTATATGTAAATGAAATGCTGACATTGGTACCATTATTTCTTAATAATGGCTCTACATCAGAACTGCCATAATGTTTGCTCATATCAAGGTCATGATAAAAAATTGCTTGTTGATTCAGAATATCAACAACATTCATTTTTATTTCAGCTTTATTGTGCATCAATTTTTTTGCAACTTGTAAATCAAGTAATGGCCTTGGCGCTTCCCATATTGAGGGATAGGCTTCATTACCAACATATAAAATACGCCTGCCAACCTGGTTAAAAAGCAATGTTGTATTCAATCCCCATTTTTCTATGTCGTATTGCAAACCAGCATTGATTAAGTAAGGTGATTGCCCCTGCATTGGCCTGTCAAGTGATGATTCTGTAAACTTGATACGATTATATATGTAAGAAAAATTTCCCTGCAGCGTAAATTGTTTCAATGCTTCAACAAAATCCAATTTTTTGCGGAATTCAAATTCAGCGCCATAACTGTTTGCCGTGTTTTGACTATTATCGAGGTAATTAAAAGTATTGGAGGAACCTGCACCTGATTGATTCAATGACAGTTCGATCGGGCTTTGAAAATGCTTATAGAAAACGCCGAATGTAATCAGCTCGCCAGCGCGTGGATAAATTTCATAACGCAAGTCGAAGTTTGAAATTTTAGTACGTACTAAATTTGAGTTACCGATAACTGTTGCACCAATTTCAAAATCATAAAATGCAGTTCCAGTGAGTTCCCTGAATTCGGGTCTAACAATTGTTTGTGAAACGGATGCCCGAAGATTTGTTTGATAATTCAGTTTAATCGTAGCATTGAATGCCGGCAAAAAATCAGTGGTTTTGCTGTAATTATATCTCGGATCAGTTTTTTGTGTACTGCCTACCAATTGGTCAAAATTTTCAAAACGCACACCCCACACAAATCGTAGCCAGTGATTGATGGCATTATCAAATTGCAGGTATCCTGCATTTAAAATAGAGTTAGCCAGGTATCGGTAGTAAATTCCGGTTAATTCATCTATTTGAAATAATCCAGGTGTGTTCCCAAAATTTTGCAATGCAAAAATATTTGCAGGATCAAGTGCTCTTAATGCCGGGTTATCCGAAGGTAGTATTATTGAAAAAGGCCTTGCATTAAAT
>CAYXHX010000036.1:4982-13031 GCA_964464835.1 uncultured Chitinophagaceae bacterium
CTTTAACCTGGAAGTTGTAGCCAGCCTTTATTACTTGTTTTTGTTCAAATAATTCAAATGTTTTTGAAAGGTCGCCTCCTAAGTTATATATATAATCATTCAGATTAGCATAATAAATATTTCCTGATTTTTGAGATAAAGTATTTGATAATAATGCCAAGAAAGGTGCATTGGGATTACCCACTGCCTGGTTGTATTGCAAGCGGCGCTGTTGAGGAATATATTGATCTAATATAGTGAAACTACCAAACCAGTTAAACCTTGCGTTTAAACTTTTAAACTGATGTTCGCCGTTTATTTGAGTATTATAAAACGTATTATTTTTAAACCCAAATTCATACGCCTTTATATTTTCCCCATAGGTTGCATTTGCTTCATAATCTTTGCCTGTTCTCAATGTTGTATAATCCGATGTATGAACATTCAATAAATTCTTAAAAGAAATTTTATTAGCGGTATTAAATTTTAGTGTAAAATTTGCAAGAGCGCCCCATAATATATCTTGAGAATATTTATTATTATTATACATAACCGAAGGTGTTGCCTTGTTTTCATTGATATTAAAAAAGCTATTTTGATATGCAAGATTCATAATACTTCGATTATAGGAAACACTCACTACACCGCCCAGGTCTTTATTGAATAATTTTGTAACAAAGCCTCCGTTTCCCTGGAAATTTTCGCCCAAAGTTTTAAATATATTGGAAGATGAATTGTAAGACCAACTTTGTGCAGCAAATGGTTTTGCTAATTCAGTTTTTTGTGCATCACTTAGTATTGCAAAATTAAATTTAGTTGGGAAATTGCCTGGTAATGCACGTGTGCCATCGTCCATTCCTAGCCAGTCCAGGCTTCCACCAGGATATGATGCAAAATTTTTACCAATTGTATTGGTATTAAAATTCGAACCGAATTGAATATTGAAAAAATTTCTTGAAGGAACATCCCTTGATGTAATTTGAATAAGCCCGCCTACCCACTCTGCAGAATATTCGGGGATAAAAGTTTTATTGATTATAATATTTTCAATAATCGCTGAAGGGAAAATATCAAATGAAAATGATTTCCTGTCGGGTTCAGTGCTTGAAAGCAATACCCCATTTAACATAGCCTGGTTATAGCGGTCACTCAATCCCCGCACAACAAGATAGCGCCCCTCTTGTATAGATAAACCTGTTACACGCTTGAGCGCTTCACCTGAATTTTTATCCGGGCTTTTGCGAATAGATTCCGCTGAAATAACTTGTGCAACACCACCTGTATTCTTCTGAAAAAGAATAAGTGCATTTGTACTCTCTTTTCGCGCAGTAGTCTTTATCACTACATTTTCTAAATTATTTGCCTGGCTTGTAAGAACTATCAATAATTCATTTGTAGCGTCAGTTGTAGGTTCAATACTTGAAATTTCTTTGGAAGAAAAATTCATTGCTGAAACTTTAATTTGATACTTCTTTCCTTTTGAAACAAAAAGACTAAACCTTCCATCAATATCTGAAATGGTATTTTTATTGAGTTCAATTAATTTTATTGTAGCTCCTGTAACAGGGTTGTTCTTTTCATCAACTATTTTCCCTGAAATTTTTGAATCCTGGGAAAATGTTGTATAAAAACAAAAAGTAAAAAATATGATCATTAATCTTTTACTTTTTAAAATTATCTTCTGCATATTTGAATTTTATGCAAAAGAAGAATCCCTATATTATTACAATGTTATCTCATGATTAAGAAATTGTTACTTGTTTTAATGCGAAACTGTTTAATTCTTCTACTCAGTATTCGAACTTGCAATCATGCTCATACAAAAATGCCAAGTTGGTTGGTATTTCAAATTTTATAAAAAGAAAAAATGTGTACTTAAAGGTCAAATGAACTTAACTATTTTAAGTTGTATTCATCATCATTTAAAGTGTACTTTATGAAATCTCTATATTAAGAAATTGTTACCCATTTGGTTTGCATACTATTTTTTAAAAAACTAAGTTAGTTTTGCCAAAACTACACTGAATGATATCTAACATATTCAAAATGTTTACACCGAAGGATAGGGTATTTTATTCCTTATTTGAAGAAATAGCCAGCCTTGTTTTTAAAATGGCCGAAACCTTGAAAAAAGTTGTGCACGAAACAGACTTTGACAAAAGAGGAGCCATCATAGCGGAGATAGAACACATGGAACATATCAATGATGAATTAACTCACAAAGTGTTTACTGAACTTGGCAGGAACTTCATCACACCTTTTGACAGGGAAGATATTCATTACCTGGCAAGTGCGCTGGATGATATTGCAGATTATATTTATGCTTCTGCAAAAAAAATAAATTTTTACCGGGTTAATCCAAATGAGCAAGGCATTCATAAAATGGCTGACCTGATTTGTAAAAGTGCAGAGCAAATAAAAAATGCCGTTATGGAATTGCGTACTATGAAAAATATGCGGCAGATTACAGAAGCATTGGTGAAAGTAAACAGTATAGAAAACCAAGCGGATGATATTTATGACCTGAGCATTGACCGATTATTCCAAACAGAAAATGATGCAAAAGAGGTAATTAAAAAAAGAGAAATTTACCAGGCTATGGAAATAGCAACCGATAAATGTGAGGATGCTGCCGATGTAATTGAATCAATCATTATTAAGTATGCTTAATTTTTGCCGGATAATTAGGCAGATAAAATCTACTTTTTCTTACTCATAAATTCATCATGACATTATTAATAATTATTATTGTACTTGCAATCATCTTTGATTACATAAATGGATTTCATGATGCCGCAAACTCAATAGCCACAATCGTTTCCACAAAAGTACTCACGCCATTACAAGCCGTTATTTGGGCGGCCTTTTTCAACTTTGTGGCTTTCTTTATTTTCCGCGATCATGGGGTTGCGGATACGGTTGCAAAAACGGTGCACCAGGGTTCTTATGATTTATATGTTGTATTTGCAGGTGTGCTTGCTGCAATTTGCTGGAATTTATTAACCTGGTGGTATGGTATTCCTTCATCATCATCGCATACACTGATTGGAGGTTTTGCAGGTGCAGCCGTTGCCCATGCAGGTTTCGACAGTATCAACTGGTCTTTTACAGATGGTATTGGATTAACATTCTTATTTATCGTGTTGGCGCCAATTATTGGAATGGCTTTATCCATTTTTATTACATTAGTTACTATTCAAAGAAATTTTTGGCTAAAGATTTCAATTATTATTGTGGCTGTTTCCGCGTGCCTTATTTTCATCAATTTTAAAAAGCCTTTTGAATTCTGGGGTTTATTATCCCTGGGAGTAATTTTTGTAGTAACTTATTTTATTAATTATTTACGCGGAGAAAATGCGCAACGAACAGCAAATATGTATAAGAAACTTCAATTGGTTTCTTCTGCTGCATTTAGCCTTGGGCACGGAGGCAGTGATGCCCAAAAAGTAATGGGCATAATCGGGGCAGCCATGATTGCACATAATTATATTCCGGATTTTGCTTCATTACCGGATTGGGTGCCTCTTACCTGCTACACAGCTATTTCGCTTGGAACAATGAGTGGTGGTTGGAAAATCATCAAAACAATGGGTACGAAAATAACCAAAGTGACGCCACTGGAAGGTGTTTGTGCCGAGACTGCAGGCGCCATTACTTTATTAACCGCTGCAAATCTCGGCGCACCCGTAAGTACCACACATACTATTACCGGCGCTATCATTGGCGTGGGCGCTACGAAAAGATTAAGCGCCGTGCGATGGGGGCTCACACTTAATCTTGTTTGGGCATGGATACTCACCATACCCGTGAGCGGGTTACTTGCAGCGGGTATTTATGCTTTAATTCGCCTTGTGTTTCATCTCAAATAAGAATTTTTCTTTTCGTATTTTTGCCCATAAATTTTTTTATGAAAAAAATATTGGTCACTGGCGGATGCGGCTATATTGGTTCACATACAATTGTAGATTTAATTGAGAATGGATTTGATGTAATCAGCATTGATGACAATTCCAGGTCAACTACCTATTTATTAAATGGCATAGAAAGAATCACGGGGAAAAAATTAAAAAATTATACAGTTGACTTAAAAAACTATGAAGAAACCCGTGCCGTATTCCAGGAAAATGAAGACATCTCAGGCATTATACATTTTGCAGCTTATAAAGCAGTGGGTGAATCTGTACAATTGCCTTTAGTATATTTTGAAAATAATCTTTTTTCGCTCATCAATTTATTGAAATGCGTACGTGAATTTTCCATCCCTAATTTTGTTTTCTCTTCTTCCTGCACAGTCTATGGAAGCCCGGATTCCATTCCTGTTACAGAAAATTCTCCGGTTAAAAAAGCAGAATCTCCTTATGGTGCTACCAAGCAAATGGGGGAAGAAATTATTCGGGAATATGTGAAAGCACATGCTGAAACGGATTGTATTTTATTAAGGTATTTTAATCCCGTGGGCGCTCATCCAAGTTCATTAATCGGCGAACTCCCACTCGGCAGGCCACAAAACCTGGTACCCGGGATCACTCAAACAGCTATTGGAAAAATAGAACAGTTACAGGTTTATGGCAATCAATTTGAAACGCGTGATGGTAGCTGCATCAGGGATTATATCCATGTATGCGATATTGCACATGCACACACACTGGCATTACAATTTTTAATTGAAGAGAAGAATAAAAGTAACAGTGAAATCTTTAATCTTGGTACAGGAAATGGCGTCACTGTTTTGGAAGCAATTAAAGCTTTTGAAAAAATTTCCGGTGTGCAATTAAATTACAAAATTACCGATCCGCGCCCCGGTGATGTGGTTGCTATTTATGCGAATAATGACCATGCAGTAAAAACATTGGGATGGCATATAAAATTTTCCCTGGAGGATATGATGAAAACTGCATGGGATTGGGAGAAAAAAATAAAACAGGATGAAAACCTGATGAAAATTCAAAACCCTGCATTAAATTAATGGTTGTATTCAAACCATCATTTTAAAATCTTCTTTCAAATTTTAATAACTACAAATTTATCATTCGGATGATAGTTTATCACAAATTTATTTTAGACAATGGTTTACGGGTGATTGTACACGAAGACCACTCTACGCCAATGGCCATGGTAAATGTGTTGTATGATGTAGGTGCAAAAGATGAGCAACCGGATAAAACAGGCTTCGCACATCTGTTTGAACACCTCATGTTTGGCGGCAGTATTCACATTCCCAATTATGATGAGCCCTTGCAAATTGCCGGCGGGCAAAACAATGCATTTACAACAGATGACCTCACTAATTATTATTGCCAAGTACCTGCAAAAAATTCAGAAACGGCATTTTGGCTGGAGAGTGACCGAATGCTCAGCCTTGCGTTTAGCGAAGAAAGCCTGGAAGTACAGCGAAAAGTGGTGTGTGAAGAATTTAAGGAACACTATATAAATAAACCGTATGGAAATGCTTGGCATATCATGCGGGATATGAGTTACCAGGTGCATCCGTACAGGTGGATGACTATTGGTAAAGAATTAAGCCATATAGAAAATGCGCGAATGGAAGACGTCAAAGCATTTTTTAAAAAACACTATAATCCCAGCAATGCTATTTTAGCTGTTGGTGGAAATGTTCAATTGGAAAATGTGAAAATATTAGCGGAAAAATGGTTTGGAAAAATTCCGGCCGGTGAAAAATATATTCGCCATTTGCCTGGTGAGCCAATACAAACTGTAGCCCGCAAAAAAGAAGTTACTGCAGATGTGCCATTAGATGCAATTTATAAAAGCTGGCATATACCAGGCAGGTTGGATAAAGCTTATTATTCAATTGATTTAATCACTGAAATATTGAGTGGTGGTGGTTCTTCAAGACTATTTGAAAGCCTTGTAAAAAAGAAAAAATTATTCAGCAATATTTCCTGTTACCACTTTGGCAGTGTAGAACCCGGCCTGATAACTATTGAAGGGAAGTTGGTTGCCGGTGTTTCTATGCAAGCGGCTGAACAGGCAATTGAAGAAGAGTTGGATATTTTAAAAACAACTTTACTAAAAGATCATGAATTGCAAAAAGTAAAAAATAAAACCGAGAGCGTAACCATTTTTGAAGATATGAGCATCATGAGCCGTGCGACCAATTTATCATTTTATGAACTGATGGGCAATGCCAATTTGATGAATGAAGAGTTACCCAAATACCAATTAGTAACAAATGATGATATACTTGCAACCGCGCAGGAAACTTTTAAACCAGAAAACAGCAATACATTGTATTACTTCAGAAAATAATCAGAGTTTTACAATGCCATGCCTGAGTGTATACATCACAAGGCCGACACGTGATTGCGTATATACTTTATCAAACAAATTACTACGCAAAGTTTCTACTGCTCTTGGTGATATGTTCATTTCCAAAGCTATTTCTTTATAAGATTTTTCTGAACAACACCATTTTAAAAATTCACTTTCTTTATCACTCAAATTCCCTTCAGCAACACCCCCATCTTCCCGTTGAACCATATGAACCATTTTTCCACTCACCAGTTCATTGTAAAAAAAACCTTTATTCAACACCTCATACAACGCTTTTTTTAAAACCACAGGCCTGCTGTCTTTTAATAAATATCCGCGTGCACCCTGGCGTATCATACGAATGATGGAATTTTCATCATCCATCATTGATAAAACAATAATTTTTATTTTGGGCCGGTTTTTCTTGATCCATTGTGCAGTTTCAAAACCATCCATTACTGGCATCGTTATATCCAATAAAACGATATCAGGTTCGGGATGATCCTTTAATTTATCAATAAATTCTTTACCATTATCCGCCTCGAAGATGATTGTAAACCCTTCGAAATTCCCGATGACAGAAGCAAGTCCTGCGCGCAACAAAATATGGTCATCAACCAATGCGATTTTTGCCATTTTATTGGTTTGAATGTTGAATAATTATTTTTACAAATGTCCCTTTCCCGGGTTGTGAATTTAATTTAAATTCCGCACCGATCAATTTACATCTTTGTTTGATATTTTTCAACCCAATCCCTGTTTTATCCTCATCCAATTTTTCCGAGTCAAAACCAATACCATCATCTTCCAGCAAGATAGTCGTTTCTTGCTCTGATCCCAGCAACTGCAATTTTATTTGTGAAGCTTTTGCATGTTTAATAATATTTTGAATTAATTCCTGGATAATCCGGAATGCGATAATAGTTTGTTCGCGGGAAATTAATACCGGTTCATCATTATATTCAAATTGTGTATGAATATTTTTTGCCGCTTTTTCTATAATGTACATTTCCTGTGCCATTGCCGAAGCAAGCCCTGCATCAGCTATTTTTTCCGCACTCAGGCTTTTACTCAGATCACGAAGGTCATTGATTGCCTTCGTTAATAATTCTTCGGTAAGGTTAATCTTTTCGGATGATTCATTTTGCGAAAGTACATTCAGGTTGAGTTTGGCAAGGCTTAATACCTGCCCGATATTATCATGGATTTCCTGGCTGATATTTTTAAATGTTTGTTCCTGTATCTCTAATTGTGCCTTAAAAATTGTTTGTTCATATTCTGCCTTTAAATTATAAAGTTCTTTTTGATAAAGTGTTCGCCGTTTATGCAATTGTATCATGAAGAGATAAAAAAAGAATACAAAAAAGAGAATAATTAAAGTCCCGACTATAATAAAAATAACTGAGTTCGCGGACGCCTGTAACATAATAATCCAATAATGATGAATGTAAATTTAAGGATTGAACTGATATAAAGTAAAGCTACAATTTGATTTCCCAATTCCGGGAGCCTGTTCACCACATAAAAATTATACATTACATACCCCAATATAATAAATGAGCAGGATACAAGGAATGCGCTTACAATCCAAAATGCCGGTATTCTTTGAAAATATAATATCTCATCGCTTTTGGCCAATCTCAATAAATATATCATGGCCAAAATAATCAGGATAAAATTTGAAAGTCCGCCGGAATAGCTTGGAAATGTATTCAATGGCTCAATTGTAAAAATATCCACAAGCCATAAAGCAGTATAACCAAGGCATACCTTAAGCCACGCTTCTTTTTTTCCCAA
>CAYXHX010000037.1:0-8939 GCA_964464835.1 uncultured Chitinophagaceae bacterium
ATCAGCAGGAAATTTTTTTATTTATCATAAATAGCAACAGCTTCTTCCCCTTCACTGTTTTTATATCCCCGGTACATTCCTGCACTGTTGAATATCAATGCTGCATGGCCTTTTGCATCAACGCCAATCATACCTCCTTCACCATCAATTTTTACTAATTTTTCCTGAACTACTTTATTCATTGCTTCCTGCAGGCTCAGGCCTTGATATTCCATAAGGCAACTCACATCATAAGCGGCAACAGCGCGAATAAACATTTCACCATGACCTGTGCAACTTATAGCACAAGTATTATTGTTGGCATAGGTGCCTGCGCCGATAATGGGGCTGTCGCCAATTCTTCCGTATTTTTTATTTGTCATACCGCCTGTACTTGTTGCAGCAGCAATATTTCCCTGGCCATCACATGCAACTGCGCCTACAGTACCAAATTTTTTATCGCGCATGAGTTCATCCAATCGCTGATGTGTATGATCCAAAGAATAATTATCCGAATCCCGTATTTCTTTCCATTGATCGTATCGGAATTGGGAAAAAAAGTATTCATCCGGCTCCAGTTTAATCCCTTGTTTTATAGCAAAATCATTTGCCCCTTTTCCACTTAAAAAAACATGGTTGCTATTCAACATCACTTCAGCAGCAAGTTCAATGGGGTTGCGTACATTGCGTACACCACAAACGGCACCGGCTGCCAGGTTTTTTCCATCCATTATTGCTGCATCCATTTCCTGTAAACCTTTTTTGGTAAATACAGAGCCGCGCCCTGCATTGAAGAGCATATTGTCTTCGAGTATCACTACAGCCGCTTTTACTGCATTCACCGCAGTGCCGCCTTCTTCTAAGACAGCATAACCCGCATCCAATGCAGCTTGCAGGCCTTTTATATAGGCTTCTTCCAATTCGGCAGTCATATCTTCTTTAAGAATGGTACCTGCGCCGCCATGAATGGCCATTGTATATTTTCCCATTTCTCTTTTTTCTAAAAATGATTAATCGTACTTATAATAATTTTAAACATTCATCCTGCAATCTCTTATTATTTACGGGCACTGTTCCTACTTCTTCACACACCAGGCCGCCGGCAATATTAGCAATTTTTGCTGCTAAAATCATATTCTTACTGACAGCATATACCAAAGAAACAACCGCTATTACCGTATCACCGGCACCACTTACATCCGCAATATCGCGATTATGCGATGGAATAATTTCATGTTGCAAGTTGTTTTGCGCAAAGATCCCCTTTTCTGAAAGAGTGATCAACGAAATTTGGTGGGAAAGCGTTTTTCTCAAAGTGTTATGAATTTGTTGCAATACTTCTTCATTCAGCTTATCAACAGAAAGATGCAAGGCTTCTCTCACTTCTTTCAGGTTGGGTTTAAAAATTCCGGAATTTTTGTATTCAAAAAAATTATTGTGTTTTGGATCAACTGTGGTAAGAATATTTTTTTCGACACATACTGCCTGCATTTCACGAATGACATTTTTTGTAAGCACACCTTTATTATAGTCTTCAAAAATAACAACCGAAATATTTTTTTCTGAAACACATGTTTTAAAATTTTCCAGCAAATTTTTTTCTATACCTTCTGAAATATCTTCAGTTACTTCATCATCTATCCGCATCATTTGTTGATTGCGGCCCATGATGCGGATTTTGTTGGTAGTAGGCCTTTCATTACTGCGTAAAATATTCGTGGTATGAATGTTTGCCTTTTCCAATTTTTTCAAAAGCAAATTGCCTGCATCATCATTTCCAATAACAGAAAATAAAAGCGTGGTGGCGCCAAGTGCAACTGTATTCAACGCCACATTGCCGGCGCCGCCAATCCTGTATTCCGTATGTGTTCGCGAAAGTACGGGTACCGGGGCTTCCGGCGATATGCGTTCTACATTTCCCCACCAATATGTATCCAGCATCATATCACCGACAATGATTACTTCCAGGTTTTTAATATCAGAAAATAACTGATCCATATTTATCATGATGCTGACTTACTCTTTTTTTTGTCTGAAGCAATTGCGATAAAATAAACCGGTATGCCCGCAAGCACAATTCCTAATCCCCATAATGTATATGCCGGTTTGAATATGATGAGAAATACACAAAATATTATTCCAAGAATAATATACAATGCCGGCAAAACAGGGTAAACAAATGCTTTGTATGGCCGTTCAGCATTTGGTTCTTTTATCCTGAGTACAAAAATACCAATGATAGTAAGCACATAAAATAATACAACAACAAATGCGATCATATCGAGCAGGTCATTGTATCCGCCACTCAAACATAAAATGCAGGCTACACAAGCCTGTGCCCATAAAGCCCATTGAGGAACGGCATTATTATTCAGCTTTGCAGCTTGTTTAAAAAACAAACCATCCTGCGCCATTGTATAATATACGCGTGCCCCGGCAAGTATCAATCCATTATTACAACCGAATGTAGAAACCATGATCATCACGGCAATGACGATGGCGCCTGCATTGCCAAAAACTGCGGTAGAAGCCGCAACAGCTACACGGTCGCCTTCCGGGTATGCGATTTGGTCGAGTGATAATGCATTCAGGTACATCAGGTTCATTGTGATATATACCAATGATACGATGAGCGTACCAAGGAATAAACTCAAACCAATATTTCGCCTGGGGTTTTTTATTTCTCCTGCAATAAAAGTAACATTGTTCCAGGCATCACTGCTAAATAAAGAGCCGACCATGGAAGCTGCAACGGCGCCAATTAAAACAGTGCCTCCAATCGGCAACCAATTGCCATGCAGTACAAAAGCGCCATTTTGTTTTTCAAGTTGCATGGCATTCAAACCGGTTTGCCAGTTTTCTCCCCAAAAGCTGTGTTTTACAAATAAAAACCCGGCAATGATAAGGCCGAATAAGGATAAGAGTTTTACCGTAGTAAAAACATTTTGAATAATTTTCCCTCCTTTGATACCACGGGTATTGGTATATGTCAAAAATAAAATCAATGCAATCGCCAATAATTGTGCAGCAGAAATGTTTAATTGCCCGAATGTGAAGAGTATATTATTCTCTCCCACTTCCGGGACAAGATATGCGGTAAAGCGGCTGAAAGCCACGGCTACTGCGGCTATGGTTGCCGTTTGAATAACGGTGAATGAACTCCATCCATATAAAAACCCGGCAAGTGGATTAAATGCTTTTTTCAGATATACATATTGGCCGCCCGCATTTGGATACATCCCACTAAGCTCTCCATAACTTACCGCAGCCATAATGGTCATCAATGCAGTAATCAGCCAAACGATGATGAGCCAGCCGGCACTGCCTACATTTCGGGCAATGTCTGTGCTTACAATAAAAATACCCGACCCGATCATAGATCCGGCAACGATCATCGTTCCGTCAATGAGGCCGAGCGAAGGTTTGAATTCAGTTTTGTTTTGATTCATGCCTGGGTGGTTTTTTGTGATAAAGGAATAAAAAAAATCCCGGTAAGTTTAACTCGGGATTTGAAAGATAAGTGAATTTTAAAAAAAACAAATTATTTTTTCTTTGAATTTTTATATTCATCATTCAATTTGCCAACAATGTCTTTGGTAATATTATTAACGGTATCCTTATAATAGAGATAGTCATTATCATTGGAAGCAAAAATATATGCATAGCCTTTATCAGCGCTATATGTTTTCAAAAAGTCTTGAATTTTTTGTTTTACGCCCTGCATTTTCTCCATTGCTTCGGCCTGCATTTCCTGGCTTACACTTTGTTCTTTTGCCTGGTAATCATTTTGCATTTGCATGAGTTCCTGTTGATATTGGCCTTGTTCAGCCTGTGACAAATTCGGGCCTTTTTGATTATACTCCTTTAATTTATCCATATAATTGTCCCGTAATTTATTGAGTGTACGGGTATTATTATCATCCTTTCCTTTCAGGTAATCGCGTACTTCAATAAAGTACACATATTGGTTTTGAAGCGAGTCGAGATCAAAATAGGCAATTTTCCCGCGAATGCTATCATCCGGATTTTTGTGGTTAATTACAGGTTTTGTAGTTGTACCTGAACTGAAGGAACGATAAAAAAGAAATGCAACTGCAGCAATTAATATAAAGTTGGAAACAATTAAAAATTTCTTCATGGAATTTTTAGATTTGGGGGCGAATATAAAAATTATGGCAAAAAGGGAATTGTTAAAAGAGAAAATACAAATTGTACGCTATCAATGTTTGCCTTTTAAAGCATAACGAACTATAATTTTTTTTATAAAAAAATCACATTCATCTTTTAATAATTTATTGCCCTGAAAAATCCCGACCTTTGCCTGTGTTTTTATTTTCCTTTCATTTTTAAAAATTAGAACGATGAAAAATTTAAAATGGCTGAGTGTTTTTCTATTTGCTGGTTTTATGGCTTGTAATTCCGGTGAAAATACTTCAGCAACTACGGATTCTGTAGCTGCTACTACAGACACATCGCATCAAATGGCTATGGATACAAGTGCTGCAATGAAACCACTGCCGGCTGTTCCGGATGGAGCAAAAGTTTTTTTTAAAAACCTTAAAGAAGGGCAAGTTGTTTCTTCGCCAATAAAAGTTGAAATGGGTGTAAGTGGTATTGCTATTCAGCCTGCAGGTGATATCAATGCGGGATTTGGCCATCATCATTTATTAATAGATGCAGGTACTTCATATCCTGAAGGAGAAGTGGTGCCTACCGATGCACAACATTTACATTTTGGTAAAGGCCAAACAGAAACTGAGATTTCCTTGCCGGCAGGGAAGCATGTATTGACTTTGCAATTTGCGGATGGCGCACACCGTTCTTATGGCAATGCACTTGCAGCATCAATAACCATTGAAGTCAAATAGTTTTGTTTTTAGTTTTTTTTTATTAAACCCGGTTTTTCAAAGCCGGGTTTATTTTTGAAAGACATTTCTACTATTCATAAATATTTCATTTATCTTCGCGCCCCAAAGTTCTTTAAACATGATCAACAGAAGAAACATCCGCATCAAAGTAATGCAGGTTTTATATGCACCGGGAATAGCCGGTATTGAAAAATCCACTGATCATCTCAGGAATAAATTTGAAGAATCACATCAATTATTTCTTTACCTTGTATATATCCTCACAGAAATAATGCGCTATGCAGAAAAGGATGCTGCCATACGTGCCGGGAAAAATTTACCTTCTAAAGAAGACCTTGAAGTAAATATAAAAATATCCGGTAATGAAGTATTATGGAAAATCCTCGAATCCACTGCTTTTAAAACCGGCACAGAAAAATTTAATTTGCTTTACCCTGCAACAAATGACATGGTAAAAAAAGTGTATCGCGTACTAACTGAATCCCCCATTTATCTCGAATATATTCGTGATGCTTCGCGCAATAAAACCGGCGAAAAGGATATCATTAAATATATTTTCACGGACCTGATGCTGCCGAATGAAGACGTCGTTTCTATTATTGAAGAATATTTCACCAATTGGGAAGATGATGCAGAGATGATGTACAAACTCGTTTTAAACTGCCTTCAAAAACCAGGCAATTTTTCTTATGAAGCTTATATCACTTCAGAAAAATGGGAATTTGCATCTTCACTTTTGCAAACAGTTTTTGAGAAAAAAAATTTCCTGAAAGATTTGATTATTCCAAAATTAAAAAACTGGGATGTGGAGCGGATTGCTGCACTCGATATGATTTTAATGCAAATGGGCGTTTCAGAATTTTTATTTTTTGACAGTATCCCCACGAAAGTGACCATTAATGAATATATAGATATTGCCAAGGAATACAGCACCCAACAAAGCGGCCAATTTATCAATGGCATTTTAGATAATATACACAAAGAGTTATTGACTGCGGATAAAATTCATAAAGTGGATTTTAAAGCAAAATCCTTGAGCTAAATTTTATTACGATCCAAAGTGAACCACTTTATGTGAAATTGGTTTCACGGTTTTCAGGTATAAATAAATGGCTTAAGTCCGTACTGTCCATTCCCGCATACATGGTCCAGGGCATTACCGTATTAATTTCTTTTGGATTAACCGGCCTGATATTTTTTGGGTCTTCATAAGCTTTAAAACGTGATAAAAAATCGTTTACAGTCCAATTTCCAATTCCCGTATTTACATCAGGTGTTATATTGGCAGACCGAAGCATGCCGTTGGGCATTTTAAATTCCCTGCCCCCGCTAAAAGCCAATTCCGTATTGATTTTTCCTTTTTCAAAAGGTGAATGGCATTCCATACATGCTGATGCATTCACCAGGTAAGCGCCGTATAAAACAGAATCTGAAACCGGTGGTTTTTTGGTAAAGCTTGCTTTTCCAGGAATGGTATTAACAATAAAATTCATGGGAAAATCTATGGAACGTTGTGGAATTGTATTTTCAATGGGTTTCAAACTCCTGATATATGCTATGATGTCATATAAATCTTTCCGATCCATTGTTCTATAATAATGGTAAGGCATTACGGGAAAAAGCGCGTCTCCATTTTTTCCCTCTCCCGTTGTAAAAGCCCTGAGAATTTCTCCATTTGTCCAATCTTTTAATCCGGCAGGAGTAATATTCTTAGAATAGAATTTTCCCGGGAAGGAGGCTTCCGGGCCAAAATATTCTCCTCCTTTTCCTAAAGTGCCTGGTTCAAGAGGCCCTGAAAACTTTGTCCAGTCACGGGTTGAATGGCAATCCATGCAAATCGTCACATGGTTTGCAAGGTATTCTCCATGCCGGGTATCTGCATTAGAGACCTCTTTGTCTATATTTTCAGGGGGCCCCACATTTGGTAAAGCTAATTTAATATATGATAATCCGCCGATGACAATTAATATCAATAATACCAGGATTGTTAACAGGACTTTCTTCATAGCTGTACAGTTTTGGAAAATAAATATACGTTTTTCTGAACTAACAAAATTTTATTTTTCAATGCGATAGTTGAATATAAACGAGAAAACTTTACATCTAATGACAGGTTTAATGCGTATGCCGCCTGTTTAAAATACCGCCTGCAGCTTCTTTAATGGTATTTGCAAATACAAATGCGCGTGGATCTACTTCGTACACAAGGTTTTTTAGTTTCCTTAATTCCATTCTTGTTATAACTGTAAAGATGATGTCAACATCTGTGCTAACTTCAAATTTCCCTGGCAAAAAACCACGCTCTCCTTTATACACCGTAATGCCCCGGCCGAGATTGTTCACGAGTTCATATTTGATGGCTTCACTTTTTCCTGAAATAATAGTTACACCGGTATAGGCCTGTATGCCTTCTACCACATAATCAATAGTTCTTGTAGCGGCAAAATAAGTGAGAATGGAATATAGAGAAGTTTCTATACCGAATTTAAATGCCGCAACAGTAAAGATTAAAATATTCAGGCCTAAAATAATTTCTGTGATGGTAAATGAAGTACGTTTTAATGTATATAAAGCAAGCACTTCAATACCGTCTAATGCAGCGCCGGCGCGCATTACAAGGCCGATGCCCAATCCCAAAAATATACCGCCAAAAGCAGCAACCAATAATTTATCATCCGTTACCGGAAATTCCGGTATAAAATACAAGCATACACCAAATAATACAATACTTAGAAAAATTCGTATTGCAAATTTTTGCCCCATTGTAAAATAACTTAGAATGATTAATGGGATATTTAATAAAATAATGAGGCCTGATAAGTTGATATGATACAATTCATGTAATAATAATGAAAGCCCGGTAATACCTCCATCGAAAAATTTATTAGGTACTAAAAAACATTTCAGTGCAAAGCCTGCGATAAGAATACCGATAATATTCAGGACAGTATCCTGTATTATTTCCCCGCTACTGGTTTTTTGATGTTTGGGTATTGCTGTCTCCAATTCGGTTTTTAAATTTTTTAGGGTTTCCTGTTTTTTTTGTTCCTGTGATTCGATAGCTGACTTTGTAAAAAATCTATGCGTTGATACGAAGTCAATTTGTTTCATCAGCCAATTCGCATAGGTTTTTACCATCCCGTTTTTTTTGAATTCGAGGAACAGCTTATGTGAATATTCAGTGTATTCATCATTTCCAAGATAAAATAAATCGGCATCGCAAAGTATCCTACTGAGATGGTTGCCCGGAGATTGTGGCAATTTTGTAGCCATAATCATCGTGCAAATCGAATCAATTTGTTCAATTGAATAATTAAATTGAGGGAGATATTTTCTTGCTACCTGGCAGGAAATTTTCTCATGGTTTTTATGATTTTGCAAAAAGCCTGCATCATGGAAAAGCGCTGCCGTTAATAATAATGTGCGGTCTTCCCCCGTAACATTTTCAAGTTCGGCAAGATAAGCCGCAGCGTTTATGACATTTTTTGTATGCTCAATATTATGATACGTTGTATAGGATGGCAAGCCCTTTTCGAGCCTGGCTATAAGAAAGTTATATGCTTTTTCAAATTGCATTCAATAAATTTATTTCTGCTACATTAGTTCAATACCTCATATAGCATCACTTCTGCGGATTTATTTTTGAGTGTTGAAGTGCCTATTTTCCTGCAACTAAATGATTGCTTTACTTTGTCATAACAAGTTTCAGTAATGATCACCTGGTTTTTTTCAGCTACCGCTTGTAATCGTTGTGCTGTATTTACGGTATCGCCAATCACAGTAAAATCAAGGCGTTTCAAAGTAGCGGAGCCAATATTGCCGGAAATCATTTCACCGCTATTGATACCAATAGAAACCTTGGGGCTAAAGCCCACTTCTTCGGGCAATGCATCAATAGCTTTTTTAATGGCAAGGCTCGCATCAATGGCGCGGTCTATATGGTAGGTGCCTTTGAAAACGGCCATGATACAATCCCCGATGAATTTATCTATGGTGCCATTTTGAGCTATAATTTCTTTTACCATTACATCAAAATACCGGTTGAGCATTTTTACCACCGTATCCGGTGATTCTTTTTCACTGATAGAAGTA
>CAYXHX010000037.1:8949-12718 GCA_964464835.1 uncultured Chitinophagaceae bacterium
GCAAATATCTATAAAGGCCACGGAGGCAGTAATGGTTTCATTGGCGGTCAATGAATTTTCATATTCCCGTGAGCCCATGAAAGTGAGTACATTTTCATCCACATACATGCGCAGGATATTATTTTCTTTCACAGCCTGCAACGTTTGCTTCATCTGTTGTACATGATGAATGGTTTTTTCCATTGTTGTTTCAAGGTCTTCAAAATTCACAGGCTTGGTTACAAAATCAAAGGCCCCGCGATTCATGGCCGTACGGATATTATCCATATCGCCGTAAGCAGATACCATTACAGCTTTTATGAGCGGGCTCACTTCTGATAATTTTGATAAAAGTGTAAGGCCATCCATTTCCGGCATATTGATATCGCTTAATACAATATCTATATCGGGGTTTTGTTTAATTTTTGCCAACGCATCATTTCCATTGATGGCAAAAACAAATTCATAAATATGTTCCCTGATTTTCTGCCGAAACTTTTGCCTGATAAGGGTTTCGAGATCGGCTTCATCATCAGCTACTAAAATTTTCGTCATGCGGTTTTCGTTTTCAACTTTTCTTTTAAAGCTATAAAATCAACAGGTTTGGTTAAAAAATCATCTGCGCCCAATTTCATGGCTTCATTATAATTTTCCTTATCCCCATACGCCGTAATCATCATTACAATGGGTGGTGGTTTCTCAAACTTCTCTTTGATATGTTTCAATAATTCCAGGCCGCTCATGCCCGGCATATTGATATCTGAAAGAATGAGTACCGCTTCATGTTCATTTGCTTTCATAAATTCGAGCGCTTCTTCTCCTGAAAATGCAAAGGCAAACTGTATTTCACCGGATTTGATTTCTTTCCGGAACCTTTGTTCAAAAAGCGTTTTTACATCTTGTTCATCATCAACAACTAAGATTTTCATTCTATTGTTTTAAAGCGGTAAGATAATTATAAATGTTGTTCCTTCACCTTGTTTTGTTTCTACTTTTAATTCGCCTCCATGCGATTTAATAATATCATAACTTAAACTCAATCCGAGGCCTGTTCCCTGCCCGGGTGGTTTGGTTGTAAAGAATGGCTGAAATATCTTATTGATCACTGAGTCGGGTACGCCATTGCCATTGTCTTCGACGCGAATTTCAATTAAATTTTTTAGTTTTCGGGTAGATACCCTTACCGTTGGTAAAAAATTTTCTCCTGCGGTTTTTTTCTTTTCATTGGTTGCATAAAAAGCATTTGTAAGTAAATTCAAAATGGAGCGGCCTACCTCCTGCGGAATAATTTTGATTTTGCCAATAGAATCATCAAAGGATGTTTCCAATGCGGCATTAAACGTTTTATCTTTTGCACGAAGGCCATGATAGCTTAGCCTGAGGTATTCATCACAAAGTGCATTGATATCCGTGGGTTCTTTGATGCCGGTATTTTTCCTGGAATGTTGCAACATGTTTTTTACAATGGCATCTGCTCTTTTCCCATGTTGGTTTATTTTAGCTTCATTTTCTTTAATGTCATTCAAAATACTTTCTTCCTGCGGCACATTTCTTTCGGCAATGGGTTTGCGCAGTTCTATGACTAATTCTTTTACAAGTTCCTGGTTAATGTCGGAAAAATTGTTGACAAAGTTGAGCGGGTTTTGAATTTCATGGGCAATGCCGGCTGTGAGTTCTCCCAAAGAAGCCATCTTTTCACTTTGAATTAATTGGGCCTGTGTATCCTTTAAATCAGAAAGAGTTTGTTCTAATTCTATTTTTTGGGCATCAATTTTTTGTTTTTGTTCCTGCAATAAGTTGTAATCTTTTTGCTTGTGCCTGTAAGAAAATATGAAGAAGATAATAAAACCAAATAACAAAAGGATCATGAGCAACCCTGCACAAACAAAAAAAATCACATCCGAAGAAGATATATTATTCATGTAAGGCGATGGTTTTTCTTTTTACTGCATTTAAATAAATCGCAAAGGCATACACAAGATACAATAACCCGCTTAAAAAAAGATTCATGTAATTAATAATCGTTGGCGGATCTTTCATTTCATACACTTTAAGGCTTTGAAAGCCTGCTATTAAAATATTAAAGGTATAATAAATTAATACGATACTGTTAAACCAAAATACGCCTTCCCATAAAAGATGTGCACTCATATAGGAAGCCCGGATATGTACAAAAAGCATTAATGACAGGAAAACCAATAAGATATTTTCAAGGATTTGTATGTTGGAATTAAATATATCAAGTGGTTGCAGGTAAATGGTATTTACAATTTCTAAAATGATGAGTGCAAGTGCACTCCATCTTAGAAATTTTGTCCACCATTTACTGTTAAAAAACCTGGTAAAAATATTGGCATAGATAAAATATTCAACGGGTGTAAAAAAATGATACGTGATGTTATTATTCCTGTCCCCGGTTGTATCTCCAAGGTAAGCAGCAATACTTTCACTTACTAAAGTGGTAATAACAAGAATTGTAAGCCAACGATATGCAGATTCTTCTTTGGTAAAAAAAATGATACCCACGGCTACTGCAATGCCGAGTGATACGCAATAAAAAATGAAATAATAATGGCTTGGATCTTCCATCTTTGTTTAATCTTTATTGTTCAACTGGTGGAGGCGGTGGCGGCGGTGGGCAGCCCATACCGGGGCATGGCCGGGCTTTATCATAAATGGATGATTTAAGTTTATTTGAATAATCATTTTCCTTAGGCAACAATAACGCTCCATTTTTCATTCCAATGGCAATTAGCCTATAATTGGGGTACGGGTGTTGTTGATCTTGATTATCAGGAAATGTACCATCCTGGCCTAAATAAAAAAGGATGGCATCGGGCTTTTGCGGTGTATTATAATCGTCTAATATTTTGTTCCGATGCAGAATGTCTTCGAGAACAGCCCTGCTAAAAATAAATGCCTCCAATTTTTGCACTTGATTGCCTGCATCTAAAGTTTTAAGCGGCCTATCATCTTTGTACTGCTGAATGAGACCTTGTGCATCTGTAACAGAAATAAGTTGGTTCATATCATTTGGCGAAACTACAGGATACGTTATATCTGTAAAATAGAAATAGGTTAAAAAAATCAGCGATGTAATCAATGCAGTTGCTGCAATTTTAAAGAAATCAGTTTTATAAAATGATTTCTTCATCAATTTTGATGAGTTGGTTTCTGTTGTCATGTTGGATTGTTTTAAGGTAAGATTAAATAGTAAATATATGTAAAAATTAAAAAAGCAATACTATTTTCCGGGAATATTTTCCCCCGGATTTGAGCATTTTAAAGCCGGGTTGATGGGGAATCGAATATGCATTAATTGAATAAAGCTATCAGGCAGGCAAGTTGATGATAAATTCGGTTCCTATTCCTTCATCACTTTCTACCCGGAGGGTTCCATGGTGTTCTTTGGTAATAATGTCATAGGAAAGGGATAAGCCCAGGCCGGTGCCTTGCCCTGTAGGTTTTGTTGTAAAGAATGGTTGAAAAATTTTGTTTAAAATATTTTTCTGAATGCCATTGCCATTGTCTTTTACGCGTATTTCTACTTTGTCACCCAAATTCTTTGTTTCTAAAGTGACAAGTGGGATAAAATCAGGATTTGTTTTACTTTTTTCACGCACTGCATAAAAAGCGTTATTGATTAAATTCAACACCACTCTTCCCATGTCCTGGGGAATCACATTTATTATTGGAAGTGAATCGTCAAAACTTGTTTCATAATTTGCATTGAAAGATTTATCCTTTGACTTGATGCCATGAAAAGCCAATCTTAAATATTCATCACACA
>CAYXHX010000038.1:0-242 GCA_964464835.1 uncultured Chitinophagaceae bacterium
GTCTTGTGAAATTTTATCTATGCGTTGATCGTAGTCAAAGAAACCGTTTTAGGACGGAAACGCGTTCCCTCAATAATTTAATTTGTTCTGTTGTCATGCAACGAAAATAAGAAGTTTGGAGAATGAAGGGAAATAAATTTTTTGAAAAAAATATGAATGATTGAATGTAGCTACCAACAAATTTTCTCAATCAATAATTTTTTTATCATAAGCAATGCGCAAGATTTGTGCTTTGCTATTGA
>CAYXHX010000038.1:252-635 GCA_964464835.1 uncultured Chitinophagaceae bacterium
TCTGGTAAATATTTGCAATATGTTTTCGTACGGTAAGTACACTGATGCCGGTTATTTCGGCAATTCTTTTCGCATCATACCCGGCTATAATTTGTTTCAGGATTTCTTTTTCTCTTTCGGTCAACAGGGTTGTAAAATCTGCTTCAACGGGTTTATTTTCAGGTATATTCACGGAGGCAGAACTCAATAATTGCAAGGTTTTCCGGGCAATAGCGGGGCTCATTGGTGCGCCGCCATTTTCAACAACATTGATAATGGCATTGTGCAAAGTGATAGCGCTTTCATCTTTCATTAAATAACCATGAGCGCCGGCTTTAATGGCATCAAAAATTTTATCATCATCTTCAAATCCTGTGTTCATGATCACTTCAACCTCCGGATAA
>CAYXHX010000038.1:645-2275 GCA_964464835.1 uncultured Chitinophagaceae bacterium
AATGACCTGCCGATGCCGATAGCCTGTATGCCATCCATTTCAGGCATTTCAATATCCATAAAAATGATGTTGGGCATTTTATCTAAAGGCATGCCCTTTAATTGTTCGAGGCAGTCGTTTCCATTAACGGCGGTGAAACAAAAATCCAGATTATCAAACAAGCGTATTTTATCCCCAATATTTGTGCGGTTAACGGATTTGTCATCTGTAATTCCAATGCGTATAGGTATCATACAATAATTTAGTTTTGCCAAGTACGCGAAAGTATCTTTAGTAATACAAAATTGGCTTTTTCCTTGAGTAAATCAATACCTAATTTGTAGTAGATTCTATGATCAGCCTGGTGCCTTGTCCCGGCAAAGAATGAACTGTAAGTTGAATGCCGGCATCATTTGCCCTTGCCTGCATATTGCGTAAACCATGCCCGCTTGCGGGATTGGCTAAGTCCATGCCTTTTCCATTGTCGCTTACAGTAAACCTGATGGTATCGTTGCTTTCAATTTCCACCAGGATATTTTTCGCATTACTGTGTTTTAATGCATTGTGGATTGCCTCTTGAACAATTCGAAAAATATTCAAAGCTTTTTGAGATCCCACACGCACATCCTTTTCTATTTTTTCTTTCACTTCTATTTGTTGTTCATAGCTTGAATCAATTTTATTGATATAACTTTTAATGCGGTCACTAATGCCTGTAACCGTAATATTTTCTTTATTTAACACCCAAATCGTATCGCGGAGAGAATTGGAAATTTCACTGGAATGCTGTTGCAGGTTTTGTAATTGAATATCACTTTCTGTGAAACCTTTTGTTTTTATTTTTTCAACATCTGCTGAAATGGCTGTGGCATAAGCGCCGATATTATCATGCAGGTCGGCAGCAATGCGTTTGCGCTCTTTTTCTTCTGCATCCAAAATAGATTGAGCAGAAAGTTTTTTTTCATCTTCAATAGCCTGTTGCATTTTTAGTCGCTGTTGAGTACGCACATTGCGTATCCAAAACCAGGTAAATAAGCCTGCTAAAACGATAAAGGCAAGAGAACCAAATAATAATGTATTTCTTCTTGTAAGTTTTAGTTGCTGTGCAATAATGGTATTTTCTTTATGTTGTACATCATACTTTGTTTGTAATTCAGCTATGGCTTCGGCTTTATTAACCTTGCTGAGTGTATCTTTTAATACAATGATTTCTTCCAATACTTTTTGATAGCTTTCAAAATCTTTATCTTCCTTTAAATATCGTGCTAAAGCGAGGTAAAATGGTAACCTGGTGGCCGGATCAATATTAAACGTTTTTGTAGAATCTCCCGGATTTTTGTGATAGATGTCGCCAGTCTCCAATTTACTCCAGCAAAAGGCAATCGCTTTTTTTAATTGGCCGGTATTTGCATAAAATTCGGCTATTTGTATATTATCATCAATCACTGCATCCTGGCTGCTATACATTTTACTTCGCGCTTCCTGCATATTTCTTAATGCATCTTCTGCTTCTGTCAATTTGTTCATTTTTGTTAATACCACAGATTGATAGCGGTAACCACGTGCAAGATTATCAAACATATCATTTTCCTTGCTTATAGTCAGTCCTTTATTTAAGAAAAATAATGCAATTTATGATGTATTATATGCC
>CAYXHX010000038.1:2285-12657 GCA_964464835.1 uncultured Chitinophagaceae bacterium
AAAATAATGCCGAGTCCATTTTTTTTTCTTTATAATACAATTGGCCTCGATTAATAAAAATAGAGGGCAGGTTTTTTGTATTACCCTTAGTGAAAACAGAGAGCGCTTTATCATTCCATTTGCGGGCTTCCCGTAATTCGTTTCTTGAAATGGCAATTTTGCCAATCAGGTCTGCAGTACTCCCCATCATGGAGGTATCCGCATATTTTGTAGATTCAGCGTCTAATGGGTATAATACATTCAGGCTTTCTTCAAACCTGCCATCTGCTGCAAAGGCAAGCGCCTTTAATTTTTTCAGGCGAAAATAAATATCTCTCCTTGCATCATCCGTTACCGCGTTATTTTTTAATTCATTATCCACCACTGCTCTCACGCTATCGGTCCATCCCCATTTCATGTAATCCTGTGCCAGCGTAAGTTGAGCAAGTGTCTGAAGCCTTTTATCCTTTGATTTGGAAGCAAGGTCAAGTGCGATATAAGTATATTTTTCAAGGCTGTCCTGGTTGATATTGGCATAATCCTCACAGTAAGCCACAATGGCTGCAAGCTTTTCATCATTGGAATTAGCGGCATCTACTTTTATCTTCAGGCTATTAATCAGTTTGGTTTGAGGAAATACTTTTATCCCGCTTATGAAAAAACTTGCCAATATCAATAAATAGCGCATAAGCATGAGGTTTTGGTTTGGGCAATATCAATGTTTTTTAAAAGTAAGATTATTTATTATATAAAACACAGGAATGTCCTTAAAAAACAAGTACAAAGTACTACAAATTAAGTATTGTAGTTCATGATTTTTTTTTCAATTTTTGTTACATGAAAAATTTTTACTCATTCTAAATCTAATCTAAAATGAAAAAGAACAAACTCTTTTTACTTTTTGTCTTGCTGTTTTTTGCAAATCAGTTATGGGCAGGTCCCGAAACAGAACCCAACAACACACGTGCAGATGCCAACACACTTGCGCTCAACGGAAGCAACACAGGCGCCATCAATGTGGCGGGCGATGAAGACTGGTTTAAAGTTACTACTAATGCCGATGGCAGGTTGGATGTAACTTTAACGGTTTCTAATAGCCTTTATCTATGGTGCTACATTTATGATAATGATGGGACTACTTTATTAAAAAGTGATAATACAAATGGTACCAAGCTAATATCTGTAGATGGGCTTGCAACGGGTACTTATTACATGAAACTCGTTGCTTATTACAGCGGACAATTGCCGGCATATACTATTTCAAATAATTTAGTAAAACCGGCTGAGGCTAATGACAGCGAACCCAACAATACAAAAGCGCAGGCAAAAGTACTTAACTTAAATTCTTCTGCAACAGGCCATATCAATTATTATTACAACAACCTGCGCGATACATTTGACTGGTATAAAGTAACAACCAATGCGGATGGAAGAATCAGGCTAAGGCTAACTTCAGGAAATAGCCAGTATGTATGGGCTTACCTGTATGATAATGATGGCATTACACTATTGACTTCGGATAACACAAACGGCACAAAGGATATTAATAAAGACGGACTGGCAGCAGGAACTTATTATGTAGTGATTAAAAGTTATTATGCTAATGGCTATATTCCATATACCATCGAAGACAGTTTATTTAAACCCGACCAGGAAAATGATAATGAACCCAACAATACAAAAGCGCAGGCAAAAGTACTTAACTTAAATTCTTCTGCAACAGGCCATATCAATTATTATTACAACAACCTGCGCGATACATTTGACTGGTACAAAGTAACAACCAATGCGGATGGTATGATCAGGTTAAGGTTAACATCTGAAAATAGCCAGTATGTATGGGCTTACTTGTATGATAATGATGGCACTACACTATTAAATTCGAATAACACAAACGGCACAATAGATATCAGTAAAGACGGGCTTGCAGAAGGAACATATTATGTCAAAATTCGCGCCTACTATGATAATGGGTATGTTCCATATACTATTGAAGATAGCTTGTTTACTTATACATATACAGTAGATCAGGAGCCTAATGATTATGCTTCGCAAGCCAAAACATTACCCGCAAACGGTGAAGAAACAGGCCATGTAAACTTTTATTATAATAATAACCAGAATGGAATTGACTGGTGGAAAATAAATTATACCGGTTCCGGGAATTTAAAAATAGTAGTTAAAAATGAACCATGGAAAATAGATGGAAGCCAGCATTATTATTGGGTAGATGTATATAAGGATACAAGTGCTGCTGCATTATATCATAATAATACAATAGGTAATACTACTATCAACCTTTCTTCACTTACCCAGGGGTATTATTATATTAAAGTTTACCCATATTATAGTACACAACACATCAGCTATTTAATTACAGACACATTCACCCAGGTAAACAAAGCTAAAATTGTATTTTTTGATACTACTATCACAAATAGTTGCGATAATGCAAGTATTACATACAAACTCAGTGACAGTCATGATCCTTATACTGTAAGGCTATTCAAAAATAACAATCAAATAGACAGTGCAATTGTAACCGGCAATTCAGTAACATTTAATAATTTGAATGCAGGCAACTATTATACAACAGCTTATGGAGATGGCGCTACAGGGAATGCATTCGGCCAAAGTGCCAATACGCAAATACTCCCGCCATATCCAACCGGAACAAGCGAATCGGATATCACTACATCATCTGCAAAATTGCATTGGAGTGATTTAAGTTGTGTAAGCTCCTATAAAGTTCAGTACCGCAAAGAAGGCAGCGCTTCCTGGATTAGTCAAAACACCACAAACCCAACGTTGGCTTTATCAGGTTTGTTGAGTGATACCAAATATTATTGGCAAGTGCAGTCAATTGATAATACAGATGGATTGGATTTAGTAAGCGCTTATTCTGCATTGGATTCATTCAAAACTCTGGCAATCTTACCGGTTACATTCATCAATTTTGATGGAGTCCTGCAAAATGGAAATGCGATCTTAAATTGGAGTACGGCCAATGAAATCAACAATAAAGGTTTTGAAGTACAGAAAAGCACAAACGGCCAAACCTTTACTGACATTGGTTTTGTAGCCGGTAATGGCAATTCATCTACTGTACATAACTATACTTATACTGATGTGAAAGTGGTAAGCGGCGCCAACTATTATCGCTTGAAACAAATAGACAATAATGGAGCATTTACCTATTCATCCGTAATCAAACTCAACTATGCTGTATTTGGATGGGATATTCTCGGAAACCCATCAAGCAATAGTTGGATACAATTGCAATTGGATAAATCGTCAAATGTTTCCGTACAAATTGTTTCAATGAATGGCAACATCATTCAAACAATCAATAAAGGAAATCTAATGGCAGGTACGTATTCCATTCCACTAAACCTTGCCGGAAAGAGTGCAGGTATGTATGTGGTAAGGTTGATTGTAGATGGACAGCCTGATAGTAAGAAGATTGTAAAATAGGTTCATAGGGGGTAATGTTTAAAAAGCCTTGTTGAAAAACGAGGCTTTTTTTTATTTTGATGTATCAATAAGAATCATTTTCCAACAACACTCTTTAAAACATCACCCACTTTTTTCTCTGCAGGATTATAGTGGAAACCTAAAAGCTGAGCAATAGTTGCAGCATATTGTGTTTGAAAAATTTGACCTGCGGATTTCATTTCACCAAGTGGTTGTATAGCCGGGCCCCAGGCTGCAAGCCATGTTTCATTGGAATGCATCACATCACTGCCATGATCGGTCCATGCATCACCCACACCTCTTCCATGATCAGGAAAAATAAGAAAGCTGGTTTTATTTTTGTAGAATGGATCTGTTTGCATGAGGTTCCATAATTTTTCTATCATCGCATCAAGATGATGTATGTCTTCCAAATATTTATCATACGCGCCTTCATGTGCATATTCATCCGTATCGCCGAAATCAATATAAATGACTTTTGGATGGTTGGCATTGATATACGATTTTGCCAATGCATACACTTCAAAATCCAATCTTTCTCCATCGCCTAAAATTTTGGGCGCTACATGTTGCAATTCATTGGCAAGAATTTGTTCATTGGTCAGATGTTCACCTTTCACATTTTCCCAAGGAATATTTACTAACATGGAAGTTTTACTTTTATTCAAATTTTTTCCTGCCGGTACCCAACAGGTAAAACTTACGACCTTGCCCGTATATTTTTTTTGTTGATTGATAAACTCCAGCACATTTATATTTTCATTGTCTTTATAATTATTGGAATTAATTGCAGTATCTACAAAGCCACTCATAATCTCCGCGCGCCCCGGGTATGAAAACCAATACGGGTTTTGAACATTCACAAAATTTCCCAGGTCGCGATTGCCATATAGCTGTCCATTTTTTGCAATGAAATTCCATGTAAAAGGCATCAGTTTTTCTCTTCTTGCATTTAGATCATCAGACCAAAATGCCTGTATCCTTTTTAAAGAATCCATTGAATTGTATTTTGGATTTTTCAGTAAATCCATTTCAGCGCCCCGGAAAAATTCCTGCCAGCGGTAGCCATCAATTAAAATGATCACCATGTTTTGATCATTTGGCGTTAATTGTGCAGCTAATTGAGAAGCACTCAAAAAAATTGCCGCAGAAAATAAGAGTCGTTTGAATGATAATTGCATAAGAATTTTATTAATGGATGCTTCGAAATTAAAATTTTATTTTTTATGAATGACTTTTTTGCAAAATTGAATCATCAGTGAGATTTGGGAAGATTATTCAAATAATTTTGAGTTGAAAAGTGCTTTCTTTATTAAAAATAATCGGATTGAAAAAACCTAACTTTGCAAAAACCTGGATTTAAAACGCGTACATGAAATTTGAAGTGGGGGATGACATTATTGTAGTGCTTACAAACGAAGAAGGAAAAATCATTGAGTTCATTGATGATTCCATGGCGCTTGTAGAAGTGCGTGGTGTGCGCTTCCCCGCAAATATCAACCAGCTTGATTTCCCATATTTCCACCGGTTTTCCAAAAAGAAAACGGCGCCTTTAAAAAAAGATAAAACGTATATTGACCATATACCCAAGGAAAAACAAAAGCCTCAACCCGGCCAACCCGAAGAAGGCATTCATTTATCCATTTTACCAAAATTCACGTTCGATGAATTTGATGATGAAATTGTGGATACATTAAAATTATATCTTGTCAATAAAACAAATGCAGCGTATCAATTTTCATATAAACAATATTTTTCCGGCAAATTATCATTTGATTTAATCAATGAAATCCCTCGCAGAAATCAATGATTCGCCATCATTCAATTTTTTATTCTCCCTCAGTACACCTCAAAAAGGTAAAGCCGAGGAAGCAGAAACTATTCTGAAACCCAGGCCCAAACAGCTTTTCCAGCAAATTGAAAAGATTAAATCACTCAATGAACCATTCATTTCATATGTACTTTTAGAAAAATACCCGGATAAAAAAGCAGAAGAAAAATTTGACTCATTTTCACAATATACACAAAGCCACCGAAAACAAATTACACATATCCCTGCTCGTTCCATAGTGGATTTACATATTGAAAAACTCATACCGGATTCGCAGGGAAAAAGCAATTTTGAATTATTGCAAATTCAACTTCATGAATTTGAAAAATGGTTTCAACTTGCGGCAGAGCAGCATTTAACTTCCATCATTTTTATTCATGGCATTGGCTCGGGAAAATTGCGGGATGAAATACATAGTTTATTGAAATCAAAAAATGCTGTGCGTTATTTTGTAAACCAATACGATCCCAGGTTTGGTTATGGAGCTACGGAAGTTTTTTTGACATGAAGGAATACCGGTTGATTTTATTGTGAAATTTGTAAGCAATAAATTGAATATGCATCTTTATAAGGAAGCCTTATTTTGATTGAATCTTTTTCACGCCTGTTATAGGAACATAAAAAAGCCGGTCTTGAAAATTAATATAAATTACCCCACTTCTTCAGTGTGTGGAAAAAAATTGTGCAGGATTAATTTTGTTATCAGAAATTTAACCTAATTTCATTTTTGACAGTTTTTAAAAGCCGCATTATTTTTTAAAAAATGTCAATGCAACCGAATAAGAATTAATGAATATGGAACACCGCAATTCCGCACCGGAACATGTAGAGAAATTATTGCAGATAAACCAGGCCATGTTTTACTGTTTTAATGAAATGTCTGAAAAAATACCAGTAAGCCTGGTAAACCGTTTTTCATTTGATGGCGCTTATACATTAATTTTTTCCACGAAAAATTTTCCGGCAGATGCAGTCAACTGGGAAAGTTTTGCAGGCGAAATGCATTTTTATAAAAAAGGCGTGCCTTATAGTTTTGTATTGCATGGGGTAATCAGGCTTTCTGCAGAAAGTGATGAAAGCAATGTGCATTTTACCATTTCACAAATTGATTATTTTGAAAGGCCCGGTGTAAAAGATGCGGATTTCAATGGCATGCTTTCCGTACTCTTGTGGCCTTATCGTTATTTATTTTTGAAAGAAAGCAGCACAGCGCATTTTATAGTAAAAGGAGATGGTTTGAAGCCGGTACTGGAAGAGCAATCGAATTAAAAATCAGCTATAAATTTTTTCAATCACATCCCGGAATTTTTCCATAATCACTTTTCGTTTCAGGCTCATTTTTGGTGTCATTTCTCCTGATTCAATACTCCATTCTTTTGGTAATAATTCAAATTTTTTGATTTGCTCCACATGATTGAAAAATTGGTTTTTTGATTCAATCACCCGTTTAAATTTATCCAGCACCTGCTCATGTTTAATTGCATCTTCTGGTGTTGTAAATGGGATGCCTTTGAATTCCATCCAATGTTTTAAATTGGAAAAAGAAGGAACAATCAATGCGCCTACAAATTTTTTATCAGCACCTGTTACCAATACTTGTTCTATCAAAGGGTCTTCTTTTAATTTATTTTCCAATGGTTGCGGGGCTACATATTTTCCGCCACTCGTTTTGAATAATTCTTTTTTCCGGTCTGTGATTTTTAAAAAATTTCCATGTACCATCACGCCAATATCACCGGTATGTAACCACCCGTCAATAATAGTTTGTGCCGTGAGGTCCGGGCGTTTGTAATAGCCTTTCATCATACTTTTACCGTTTACACAAATCTCTCCATCATCGGCCAGGCGCAGGTTTACGCCATTTAAAACCGGCCCTACGGTGCCAAAAATATTTCCTCCCGGCCCTTTCCTGTTCACAGAAATAATAGGGCTGTTTTCTGTTGGCCCATAACCTTCATATACCGGTATTCCGGCTGCATTAAATATACGCAGGATTTTTTCCTGGCATGCAGCGCCTCCACTTAAAACAAATTGAATATTTCCGCCTAATGCCGCCCGCCATTTTTTAAATATCAATTTATTGGCAAGTGAAAGTTGCATATCATACCATGCCCCGCCGCTTTTATTGTTATCATATTTTTCTGCAAGCCCTACAGCCCAAAAGAATAATTTCTTTTTGATACCGTTTAAATTTCTGCCTGTTGTCATTATTTTTTCAAACACTTTTTCCAGCAATCTCGGCACTGATGTGAATGCTTCAGGTTTTATCTCGCGCAGGTTTTCAGCAATCGTTTCCAGGCTTTCTGCATAATAAATATTATTGCCACTGAATAAATAAATATAGGAAACACATTTTTCATAAATATGATTCAGCGGGAGGAAGCTCAATACTTTTAATTCCGGGTTATCAGGAAATGGGAAACTTTCTTTGCCATACATCGCGTTATGAAAAATGTTGCTGTGTGTAAGCATCACGCCTTTTGGTGTGCCGGTAGTTCCTGAAGTATAAATGATGGTTGCTAAATGGCTGTCCGGGATACTGGCTTTTATCGTTTCAATTTTTTGAAGGGATTCATCCGATACGTTTGCACCAATCTCGGTCCAATGTGGTGTGCTTTCAAGTGTTTCAAAGGAATATATTTTTTTCAATGTGGGTACATCTGCCGCAATGCTTTCCACTTTTTCTTTTAATTCAGCGCTACTTACAAACATGATTTTTACACCCGCATCATTTAAAATAAACTTCATTTCCAGCGGGTTTGTTGTAGGGTAAATGGGTACCAACACAGCCCCGGTTTGTTGTACCGCAAGATCAGTAATCAGCCACTCAGGCCTGTTATTGCTGATGATGCCAATTTTATCACAGCCTTCATCGGTGCCATCCTGCATGGAAATGCCCATATCCAAAAGCCCTGCACTAAAACGATTGACAATTTCTTTAACTTCTTTTGTCCGGTAACTTTTCCAACTGCCATTCACTTTCGAGGAAAGCATATCCACATCAGTAAACTTTTCCAGTTGATAGGGGATACAGTCAAAAAGCCGGCTTGGTTGAATCATGATGAAGAATTATTTATTGCAAAATGAATTTTGTAAAATTAAAAATAATTAGAGATCAATATATATTCAATTGTTTTAAAGCAAAATTACAATTCGGGAATCACAGTAAACTGACTAAGCCAAATTTTCAATAATTCCTGCAATGCCCTGCCCACCGCCCACGCAGGCGGTAACCATGCCGTATTTTTTATTCAATCTTTTTAAATCCCCTAAAATTTGAACAGTAAGTTTACACCCGGTACAACCCAACGGATGGCCCAATGCGATTGCCCCGCCATTGATATTTACTTTATCCATATCAAGCCCCAATTCCCGAATTACTGCAAGGGATTGAGATGCAAATGCTTCATTCAATTCTACCAGGTCAATGTCATTCAATTGCATATTTGCCTGCTTCAATACTTTGGGAACAGCCGCCACCGGGCCCATACCCATAATGCGTGGCTCAACACCTGCCACTGCTGAATTCACTAACCTTCCAATAGGTTTCAATCCCAAATCATTCATCATTTTCTCTCCCATCACTATTACGAAAGCCGCGCCATCACTTGTTTGTGAGGAATTACCCGCAGTAACAGAACCACCCATTGCAAATACCGGTTTTAATTTTCCAAGGGCTGCAAGGGTTGTATCTTTTCGTACACCTTCATCAGTATCTACAATGTAAGAACGTGTTTTTCTTTTATTATTTTCATCTACATATACTTCTTCTACGGTAACGGGTAAAATACCGGGTTTGAAAAATCCATTTTCTATGGCATGCATGGCTTTCTCGTGCGAACGTAAAGCAAAAGCATCCTGATCTTCGCGGCTTACATTAAATTCTTTGGCAACTGCCTCTGCTGTAAGCCCCATACTCAGGTAATAATCCGGATCATCCTTCGCAATACTGTATGCAGGCACAGGTTTCCACCCGGCTGTAGGTACGAGGCTCATACTTTCAGTACCACCGGCGATTATACATTCAGCCATGCCGCAACGAATTTTCGCTGTAGCCATGGCAATACTTTCAAGCCCGCTTGCACAATAGCGATTGATGGTAATGCCTGCAATATCTTTTCCCAATGCACGTGCAGCTATGATTCTTCCAAACTGTAATCCTTGTTCCGCTTCGGGTACTGCATTCCCCACAATCACATCATCCACACGGGAGGCTTCGAGTTCGGGAACGGACGCCATTAAACCTTTAATGACAGTGATGGCCAGATCATCCGGCCTGTAAAACCTGAAAAATCCTTTTTTACTTTTTCCTACGGCGGTGCGATAACCCGCAACTATATATGCTTCCTGCATGATAATTATTTGAGTGTCAAAATTAAAATAAAGTTGACGATGCGCGCAATGATAAGGCAAAAGATTTTGTTAACCCATTTTTGCGTTGGGGGAGCCCAATAAATCGAAGCCACACATCCGTGATTTGCTTTACATGTTATTCATCCTGATTTTATTTGGATAACATTTATTCTTTGCATTTTGCTATGTCAAAATAAAATAGAAAGTAAAGCAAGTTTAAGACAACAAAGGCGCTTCAGGCGGCGGTTCCGAAGGCCTTGACTTATCATTTGGCAATGGTATAAATTCCTGGTTATCATTTGGAGGTAAAATGATTCTACCTTGCTTCCAATCCGATTTTGCTTGTTCTATGCGTTCTTTCCGGGAAGAAACAAAATTCCACCAAATATATCTTTTGCCTAATGGTTCACCACCCAACAACATCAACGATGTGTTTTCTTTTGTAGTGATAACGGGTTCATCCGTTTGATTAAACACCAGCATTTGGCCTGCATGGTAATTTCTATTGGAGATATCAATACTTCCTTTTGCGATATATACTGCCCTTTCAGCATGCTGAGTAGGAAGATCCATTTTAGCGCCGGCTTCAAGATTTACATGAAGATAAAAAAGTGGGGAAAGTGTTTTCACATTATTCTGCAAACCATAAGCATTTCCTGCAATTAACCGCATCCAAATTTTTGTATCTGTAAATATGGGCAATTCATCGGGAGAAAAATTTGTAAACGTAGGCAT
>CAYXHX010000039.1:0-12518 GCA_964464835.1 uncultured Chitinophagaceae bacterium
ATTCCGATTATTTATGCCTTACAAAATGCTGATTTACAGGTTATTATAGCAGGCAACCCTACCCAGGTACAACTTTTACAAAAAGAATTTCCGGGAATATTAAATTTTCCTTTAAAAGGCTACAATGTGCATTATTCTAAAAAAAAATCTTTTCTCCCTATTAAAATCCTGGCACAAACCCCGAAAATTTTATTTCGTATTTATAACGAAAAAAAATGGCTGAAGAAATTGATCGAGGAAGAAAAAATTGATCTCGTAATTTCCGATAACCGGTATGGCTTATCAAATTCAATAATACCGTGCATTTTTATCACACACCAACTTGAAATAAAAATACCATCCCGCTTTTTGCAACGCATTGTGCAAAAAATAAATTATCATTTCATCAATCAATTTTCTCTTTGTTGGGTGCCTGATTTTGAAGGTGAAAAAAATATTGCCGGAGATTTATCGCATCCCAAAAAAATTCCGCGAACTTCACTTCGATATATCGGCCCTTTATCCAGGTTTGAAAATCAAGGCATTGCTTCCTTTAAAATAAATTGGCTGTTTTTAATTTCAGGGCCCGAACCTCAACGTGGAATTTTGGAAAAAAATATTTTGGCCAATGTTCACAAAATTCCCGGGAAGACAATTATTTTATTGGGAAAACCCGGTAAAAAAAATATATATCAATTGAATGAAAATTGTACTGTCATTAATCATTTGGATACAAAAGATTTAGAAAAAATAATCAATGAAAGTGAATTTATTATTTGCCGTTCGGGCTATACTTCCCTGATGGAAATATTATCACTCCAAAAAAAATCAATTATCATTTCCACACCCGGCCAACCGGAACAGGAATATCTTGCACAACATTTAGCAGCGCAAAAATGGTGTATGGAAATGAAACCCGGTGATGATCTGCCTGCAACCTTGGAAAAAGCAAAAACCTTTGAGTACATTTTTCCTGATTTTTCGGAAATGCCAATTAAAAAACATGTTGAAGAATTAATCACTTTGCTGAAAAATAATCCTTCTTTGATTCAAAAATGATTTGCTTTTTATCACACAATTTCATCCTAAGAAAATAAATGAATACCTTGAACTTTTAAAACCAGAAATACTTTTTATGAAATCTATACTTTTATTTTTTGCCTGCATTTTCTTGCAGCATGCCACAAATGCACAGGATGCCACACCTTTTTTTGCAAGTAACCCCGCATTGACACCCGATGGGCAAACGCTGATTTACAGTTATGATGGTGATTTGTGGAAGGCTGCAATCACCGGTGGCACCAGCACACGCATCACTTCTATGCAAGGCTATTCCACCAATCCGAAAGTTTCACCCGATGGAAAATGGCTGGCATTCAGTAATTCACAATTTGGCAACAATGATGTATATGTAATGCCTTTGCAAGGTGGCGATATCAGGCGGCTTACATTTCACTCGGCCAATGATGTGGTTGACTCCTGGAGCTGGGATAATCAAACTATTTATTTTACCAGCAACCGCTATAGCCGCATGAGTGAATATAAAATCAGCAAAGATGGCGGTACACCGCAAAGGGTATTTAGTGACAATATGTTTGACTATACGCACAATGCATTTGAAAATCCAATGACGGGTGAAATATTCTTTGATGATAGTTGGGAGAGTGCATTTTTTGCAAACCGCATTGGCTACAAAGGCCCATTCAATCCCGAAATTCAATCGTATAATCCTGCTACAAAAAAATATACACGCTATACAAATTGGGATGGAAAAGATATGTGGGCAACAACTGATAAAAATGGAAAAACTTATTTTGCATCCGACGAAGCAAACGGCCAATATAATTTATACACTTTTGAAAATGGGAAGAAAACTCAACTTACCAGGTTTACTACATCCATCTTCAACCCTATTGTTAGTGCAGAAGGCAATAAAGTAGTTTTTGAAAAAGATTTTCAATTGTATGCCTATGATATTGCTTCCAAACAATCTGCGAAAATCCCTTTGGAAGTATATAAAAATAATACACTTGGCACGTTACAGGGTTTTAATGTAAAAGGTAAAATCTCCGTATTCAGTGTTTCGGATGATGGGAACAAACTTGCATTTGTGAGCCGTGGAAAATTATTTGTTTCTGATTCAAAAGGAAAATTTATAAAACAACTCGCTACACTTCCACAGGAAACAGTGAAAGAAGTTTACTGGTTGAAAGATAATCAAACGTTGCTATATGGGCAAACATATAAAGGTTTTGAAAATATTTTTACTCAAAATGCTGATGGTAATGATGTTGAAAAACAAATCACCAATTTACCAAAAAACAGCCGTTCCATATCTTTTAACAGTGATAAATCAAAAGCGGTTTATCTATGTGGTTCTGATGAAGTCCGTTTAATGGATTTGAATACAATGAAAACTTCCGGCATCGTAAAGGATGAGATTTGGGGGCTTGAAAATTCAATTCCTACATTTTCTCCGGATGATGCCTATGTGCTGTACACTGCATATAGAAATTTTGAGCAGGATATATTTTTGTACCGAATGGAAGATGCAAAAATATTTGACATTACCAATACAGGTGTAACAGAGTCTGAGCCCATTTGGTCGCCCGACGGAAAATATATTTATTTCGCTTCGGACCGTACACATCCTTCATACCCACGTGGGCCAGTGGAACAAAAACTATACAGGCTTCCTTTGCAAAAAATTACCGAGCCTTACCGGTCAGATATGTTTGATTCTTTATTTTTAAAAAAGAAAGATACTGCACAGCAAAAAGATAAAAATAATACTACCACAAAAAATTCCAATACTTCAAAACCTGCAGTAAAAATTGATTTTGAAAATTTGATGGGGCGTGTAGAACAAGTGGGGCCGGGCTTTGGTATGCAGTCAATTGTAAATATCATTCAAAAAGACAATAAAATTTTCGTGTATTTTATTTCTAATCAATTGGAAGGAAAGCCTTCATTATGGAAGCTTACCTATGAACCTTTTGAAGATACAAAAACAGAACAGGTGAAAGATGTAAACGGATTTAGTGTGGATATCAAAGGAAATAAAGGCCATTACTTTTTACTCAATAATGGTACGATCAGCAAACTTGACCTGGATAGAAATACAATTGATAAAGTTGATATGGATTTCCCTTTCGCCATTAACATGAATGATGAATTCAATCAAATGTTTTATGAGGCATGGGGTGATTTGCAGGAAAACTATTATAATGAATCATTCAATGGAATGGATTGGCAAGCGATTCGTAACCGCTATGCACAGTATTTGCCCAACCTACAAACACGCAATGATTTCCGCGTACTGATGAATAACATGATGGGCGAATTGAATACATCACACTACGGTTTTTCTACTTCTGGCAGTGATGAAAAAACCTTTTATAAAACCACCACTGCTGCCAATGGAATCATGTTCAATGATAAAAACCCTTATCTCGTAGATCATGTTGTAAAAAACAGTTGTGCTGACCTTTCGGATAATCCCATCCAAAAAAATGATGAATTGATAAGTGTAGATGGCATCAAAGTTTCCCGAAATCAAAACAGGGAATTTTATTTCATTCGTTCAACAGACTTCCCGGATGAAATGACACTCGGTTTCAGGCGGGGAGCCAATGAATTTTTTGTAAAAATACATCCTGAAAGTTATGGCGCTATGTCAAGCCAATTATATGAGGAATGGATAGAAGCCAATAAAAAAAGAGTGGATGCACTCAGTAACAATCAAATCGGTTATGTGTATATGAAAGATATGGGTGAAGGATCTTTGAATAAATTTGAAAAGGATATGGTGGCAAATGATGTGGCTCAGAAAAAAGCGCTCATCCTTGATTTACGATACAATACCGGTGGCAACGTACACGATGCTGTTTTACAAATGTTATCACAAAAACCTTATTTACAATGGAAATACCGGGATGGCAAGATGAGCCCGCAGCCTAACTTTGCACCTGCATCAAAACCCATTATTTTATTAATCAATGAACAAACATTGAGTGATGGTGAAATGACTGCCGCAGGATTTAAAGAATTGAAATTAGGTAAAATCCTGGGCAATGAAACCTATCATTGGATTATATTTACAACTGCAAGCCAATTGGTGGATGGTTCTACGGTACGCTTGCCATCCTGGGGTTGTTTTACGCTCGATGGTAAAAATTTGGAGCATACAGGAGTAAAGCCGGACATCACCGTCATCAATACATTTGAAGACCGTATGCAGGGAAAAGATCCGCAACTACAAGCAGCAGTTGAGGAGATTTTAAAAGAATTGAAATAGTATTTCTATTTTATACTTCTATATTTACAGCATTCTATGAATGAATGACAAATATGTCTTTAATTTCAAATGCTCTATTTTTGCATAAAAAATTTATGCCCTTTTCTGAACATTATTTCAGTTTCTCATACATTTTTTTACATACTTATTACATGTAAAAAGAGAATTCTTTATGATCTCATCCGAACTTTGCCATTTTTAAAATCATCTTTATGAGCAATAAAATAATAAACACCGAACAAGGCCATTGGCTGCTTGCCAAGATGGGAAAAAAAGTCCTCCGGCCAGGTGGTAAAGAATTAACCATGAAACTCATTCAAGGGCTTGATATCACTCACCTGGACAGGGTAGTAGAATTCGCTCCAGGCATTGGTTTTACAGCATTTAAAGTTTTAAAACTGAACCCGAAATCTTACACGGGCGTAGAGCTGAATGAAGAAGCGGCAATGCACTTGAAAAGAAAAATAAATGGAAGAAACAGGAATATCATTATTGGAAATGCTTCTAAAGTTTCTCTTGAAAATGAATCCGCCGATAAAGTATATGGAGAAGCAATGCTTACCATGCAGGCAGACCATAGAAAATCTGAAATCATCCGGGAAGCATACCGTCTTTTAAGAAAAGGCGGGCTATATGGCATTCATGAATTAGGCTTAACACCGGATCAATTGGCAGAAGATAAAAAAGCCGGCATCCAACAAGAATTAGCAAAATGTATAAAAGTAAATGCACGCCCGCTTACTCAATCAGAATGGGTGCATTTATTGGAGCAGGAAGGATTTCGAATCATAGAAATAAACACCAATCCAATGCTACTTTTAGAAACAAAAAGAATCATTGACGATGAAGGTTTTTTGCGCAGCCTCAAAATTGGATTTAATATAATTACACAACCCAAAGCCAGGAATCAAATCCTGAAAATGAGGGAAGTCTTCAACAGGTTTAAAGAGAATATGAATGCAATTGCAATAGTTGCTGAGAAAGTGTAATTTTTCAGGAGAAATTTGATTACTGTTTTTTGATTTTTGAAACCCCGCTTTGTTTTATTTCCCACAAATATGTCATATAAAAAAGGTACCGTACCAATTAAAGTACAATACCTTTTACAATGCTTACACCGAAATTTTTACGCTACCTGCTGATCAGGAAATTGCTTCTTGCTCTATTCGTGCCTTCCATTATTTCCACATAGTACATCCCGGAAATTGCCCGCGATAAATCCAGTTTAAAATTGTTCTCGCCTTTATTTGCATACACTTCTTTTTTATAGAATGGCAAACCCGTTTTATCAACAACAGTGATTTGTATTTTCCCGCCACCCGATGTATTGTATTTTAGATTTACAAAGCCGGAAGATGGGTTCGGGGAAACAGATACGCTGTTTTTCATGATAACATTTTCGACAGGTTCACTTTCAATTTTATCAACAACGGACATACCTGAATAACCTGGTTTCCCATTTTTCCATGCTATAGGATAACGTGCACATTGGCCATTGATGGGTTCATCTACACCTGAAGGATAGCAATATGGTTCAGAATAAATTCCATAAGGATCAAAGAAATACCAATGGTTATCGGTTGTATCACGATACGCAAAAAATACATGCAGGTGTGTATTGGTATTTGTTGTACCGTCTGTGCAGCCACAACCACCGGGGCCGGTACTGCCTGCCCATCCAATTATCTTTCCTCTTGAAACATTTGTATTCAATAAACTCATATCAATCTTTTGAGATTCTTTACCCCAATACGCCTCTTGCGGGTTTCGTTGGTTTACATTTTCCGGGCACCCGGTAGCGTTTAAATAATTGATATAATTTGATTTAGTATTTTGGCTGGAAGTATTTTTAAGTTTCGGCACAGATAAAGACCATGCCCTGCCGCAATCTGTTGCCGGGCCATTTTGCAGGTGCATATAAATGGTACGATATGCATCTTTTCTATTTCCAACATCATGACTAATAATCATTGTATTACCGCTCCAATAATCCCACCCTATATAAATTACTTTACCCGGCGCCGCTGCCACTACTTTAAATGTCTTTCCGTCTGTACGATAATAATCAATTGCATGATGCCAATCGCCGGTACTATATCGCCAGCCATTGTGCCCCATACTGCTTGCAGCATCATTAAAAGGCAAAGTAAAAATTTGATCCTTTGCACCAAATACGACTGAGTTTCTTAAATAATAATTGCCATTTAATTTTAAGTTGGGCCAGCTATACATTACTGTAGTTGAATGAATTATCCCTGTATCGCAGGAGCCTGGAGTTCCATTACAATGATATTTACCTGCATTAATCCGATAGTCGTAGGCATCCCGCCAATTTGTTGATAAATCATCCGGCAATAATGCATGGTTAAGGCAAGATACATCGCAGGAAGATTCATAGGTTTCAAGATTAATTAGCCTGAGGTTTGCAGCCCCAAGTTCAGCCCATTTTGAAGTTGTACTTTCCCAGTCAGTTCCATTCCATAAATAATAGCCATCAGTCCCCGAACGCCATACACCAAGATATACGCGCTTATTATTTTTTTCATAACTGCTGATATTTATTAAGCGAAGATTTTGTGCAGCCAATTCCTGCCATTTTTTTGTAAAACTATTCCAGTCAAGCCCATTTAATAAAGCGTATCCATCGGTGCCTGCACGCCATACACCGGTATATAGCCTGGTGCCATTTTGCATATAACTGGCAACATCTATAAGCCGCAATTTTTGTTTGGCTAATGATTCCCATTTAGAAACAAAATTGTCCCAGCTTAATCCGCCATACAAAGCATACCCATCTGTTCCGGCACGCCAAACACCTGCATACACTCTCGTACTGCCCTTCATGTAAGTTTCAATATCCACCAGGCGCAGGTTTTTCTTCGCCAGTGATTTCCATTGAGTAACAAAGTCATCCCAATTTACACCGTTCACCAATGCATAGCCATCAGTGCCCGCACGCCATACACCATTGTAATATCGGGTTCCATTTTTATCATAAATGGAAATGTCAACAAGCCTTAAGTTTTGCCCCGCCAGGTCTTGCCATTTTGTATTAAAATCATTCCAACCCAGGCCGCCATATAAGGCATAGCCATCAGTACCTGAACGCCACACACCTGTATAGAGGTCTTGTGCCTGAACAGTTGTAAAAATGCAACATGCAAAAATGATTTGCATCAATTGTAATTTCTTTTTCATGATGATTAATTTTAGGATACAAAACTATTTTTACTGTACATTGCATACAATCCCGAATATGGGGGATTAAAATTGTTTTTGGAAAAATTTGTAACTCCCTGATGAATTTGAAGAAAGCCTGACCTTGATGTATAAAATGATTTAAACATTCAGTTAAACATTTTATAGTGTATCTACGTTTAAAATATCAATGGCCAATTTTAAAGGCGCTCGGATGCCTATTCATTTGCATGGCCTATAATGATGGAATTACTCAGCAAACAAATAACAAACCAAGCCTTGCAGTCAATCAAATACAGGCACTCCAAAAAAGAGCCCTGGAAGCTTCTGCATCGGATCTTGATTCGGCTATGCAACTTGCAAACTTAGCGGTGAATTTATCCGGTGAATTTAAAAATGATACCTGTTTTTCTTTTTCCTATTTGGCTTTAGGTTGGTGTTTTTATTATGCCGGCAACAGGGATTCTGCGGAGTTTTATTTATTAAAAGCGGCAGAGAAAGCTGGGAAAGCAAAGATGCCATTATTGGAAGGCAAATGCCTGGTAAATTTAAGCTATGTGTACCAGGAAGGGAGTGAATATATAAAACTGCTCAATTGTCTAAACAAAGCCAGGCCATTGGTGGAAAAAGATGAGCTGACGGTTTCTGCAATTGATTTAACAATGGGTTCCACATATGGTGATATGCAATTGTATGAACAAGGAAAAAAATATATATTTTCATCACTTGCCATTACCCAAAAATTAAATCGTACAGATTTATTAAGTTCTTGCTATTCTGCATTAGGGTATCTTTTATTGCAGGAAAAAAATTATGATTCGGCGCTTTATTATTATCGCATTGGTTATGCTGTTTCCATTGCATTGGATGACCCTGAAAGCATTGCGCTAACAGCAGATAATTTAGGTGAAGCTTTTCAGGAAAAAGCAACAGGTTCTACCTGTTCTTATTGTATTGATTCTGCATATTATTATTTCAAAACTGCTCTTCATTGGTACACAGAAATGAATAGCCCGGGAAGTATTGAATATGCAAAAATGAATCTTGGCAGTATATTCATATCAAAAAAAGAATATCCTGCTGCGGAAAAATACCTAACTGAATCATTTACTTATTTCGACTCCATACAGGATATAAAATATTCCTATAAGGGTTCAAGACTCTTAAGTATTTTATATGAAAAAATGGGGGATTTTAAAAAGGCATATCAATACAATAATATTTCACTGCAGTTTAAGGACAGTTTAGACCACAAGAGTAGGGCGGATTCCATTTCCAGGATGTTTGCAATTTATGAAACTGAAAAAAGGGACAGGGCTATACTTTTATTAAATGCAAATGCAAAATTGGATAAAGAGAAAATTGACCGGCAACATTTGCTGATATGGTTTGCAATTATTTGCGCTGCTCTTGTTATTATTCTTTTTATCGTTATTTTAAATCGCTACAGGATAAAACAAAAATTGAAAGAAGTAAAAGTGCGCAACCAGTTAGCAGCAGATTTACATGATGAACTTGGGAGTTCTTTGAGCAGTATTTTATTATTGAGCAAAATGGCTTCCACCAAAAATAATATTGATCAAAATACATTACTTGGAAAAATTTCAGGCAATACAAAAGAAGTAATAGATAAGATGGGGGATATCGTGTGGATGATGAACCCAAAATTTGATGAAGGTGAAAACTTGCGTGAAAAATTGGAGCAATATATTTCGAGACTGAAAGAACTATCAGCATCTACCATTCATCTTGATATAGATGCTGCAATTGATACTGTAAAATTTACTATGGAAATAAGAAAAGCCATATTGCTTATCATTAAAGAAGCAATCAATAATTCCCTGAAATATGCAGCAGCAAAAAATCTTTTTATTCACTTAAAAATAATTGATAAAAACCTCTCACTCATCATTCAAGATGATGGAATAGGTTTTAATATAAATACAGTTGAAACAGGAAACGGGCTTGGAACAATGGCGCTGCGGGCCAAGAATTTACAGGGTAGTTTTGACATTCATTCAGCAGAAGAACAAGGTACAATAATCAAAATAATTATTCCCATCCCTCATTTTCGGTAGAAAACGTTGAACAAAAAATAAAGAAATTGCACGATGATGGATTATACCCAAAAAAATACCGTAGTTATTTTTGAAGACAACAATCATTTGCGTGAGTCGCTGCAATTGCTCATTTCAGCTTCGGGGAATTTTGAATGTATTGGAGCATTTGCAGATACGCGGAATGCAGTGTCAAATATCAATAGGTTATTGCCGGATATCATTGTTACAGATATTGAAATGCCCATCATGAATGGCATTGATACAACCCGGTTAATCAAAAATAAATTCCCCGAGATTCCCATTCTTATATTAACCGTATTCGACGATAGTGAAAGAATTTTTCAATCCCTGCAAGCCGGCGGAAATGGCTACCTTCTTAAAAATTCATCACCGGAAGAAATTTTACATGCTATGGCTGAAGTATATAATGGCGGCTCAGCCTTATCGCCTGCAGTTACAAGAAAAGTGATTCAATTTTTTCAAAATAATGAACCTGTAAAAAATGAATTCCATCTTACTCAAAAAGAAAAAGAATTGTTGCAACTATTGGTGCAGGGCATGAGCTATAAAATGATTGCAGATGCCATGCTTATTTCATTTGAAACAGTAAAATCCCACATTAAAAATATATATAGAAAATTGCATGTAAGCAGCAATGCAGAAGCCGTGGCAAAAGCGTTAAAGAACAAGATTGTATAAAAAAACATTCCCGCAATAACTCATTTCTAAAAACCGGATGCTTTTATAAATGAGCTATTGCGAAAAACGAGAGATGCGTGTTTTGAAAAACGTTTTCAATTTCCACTTAATGATTTTTGGGGAAATCAAAATATAAAAAATCTTTTTTTGCAAGTTCAAAATCTTTCCAGGAATCTATATGGGCTTCTACGCCAAATACGCCGCAGGTGGGCATGCCATCAATTATTTTATCCGTAAGGGAATTTACAAAATAACTGATACCGGGATTGTGTGAGAATAATGCAATGGTTGAAAAATGATTTTCCGTCTTTTTTAAAACTTCATAGAATGCGGAGGCAGGCGCTTCATACAATTTTTTTTCTACAAGGATTTTTTCAGAAGGCATATTGAAAACTTTTGCAAACAAACTACATGTAGTGAATGCTCTTGTAGCTGGGCTTGAAATAAATGCCTCAAAAATTTGTTGTTGAGAAAACAATCTTTGGGCCATCATGGTAGCATCTTCTATTCCACGGCTATTTAATGGCCTGGCCATATCGGGTTGGCCAATGAGTGCATGGCTGCTTTTTGCATGGCGTACTACATACAGCGTTTTCATATTTTAATATCCTCTTTGATTTTTCCCTTCAAAATAATTGATAAATGCTTTATTTACTACCCTGTTACCACCGCTTGTTGGATAATTGCCGGTGAAATACCAGTCGCCGGTATTTGTTGGACAACTTTTATGAAGGTCTTCAATGGTTTGATAAATCACTTGTACGGGCATTTCAATATCTGGAGCCGTAATAAGGGATGCCACTTTTGCAGAAATAATTTCCGGTGTAAATGGTTTATAAATTTTCTTCACAAGATTTTCTGTATGCAGTTGATTGTTCCTTTCCAATTCTTTGATTTCTTCATACACTTCCCTGATGGTATTTTCATCGCCACTTTCTTTTAATAATGCAATAGCTGCGCGAAAGGCAATGAAATCGCCCAACTTACTCATATCTATTCCATAACAATCCGGGTACCTGATTTGTGGCGCTGAAGAAACAACAATTATTTTTTTTGGTTTCAGCCTCGACAACATACGGATAATACTTTCTTTCAATGTAGTCCCGCGAACAATACTGTCATCAATTACGACAAGTGTGTCTTCATTTTTCCGGACAGTCCCATAGGTTATATCATACACGTGCTGCACCATTTCATCACGTGCATTATCGGCAGTGATGAATGTGCGAAGCTTTACATCTTTAATAGCAATTTTTTCCTGGCGGATTTTACGGTTAATCATCTCATCCAGTTTTACCAGGTCAATCTTACTTCCCCAGGATGCAATTCTTTGTACTTTAATTTGATTGAGATAATCTTCCATGCCTTTGCAAAGCCCAAAATATGCCACTTCTGCCGTATTGGGGATATAGGAAAATATGGTATTTTTTAAATCATAATCCACGGCTTCCAATACAAGCCTGCTTAAATGATAGCCCAGGGCAATCCTTTCACGATAAATTTTTTCATCACTGCCCCGGCTAAAATAAATCCGCTCAAAGCTACAGGCCTTTCTTTCTTTGGGTTCAAGGATTTGTTCGATAGATACATTCCCCAAATGATCTGCAATGAGCGCTTGTCCGGGCATTAATTCTTTCACTTCATTTTCGCCAAGATTAAAAGCTGTTCGAATGGAAGAGCGCTCACTTGCTGCAACTATTATTTCATCATTGATATAATAATAGGCTGGCCGAATACCATTTGCATCGCGCAAAACAAAACCATCTCCATTTCCAATAAGCCCACCAACCGTAAAACCGCCATCAAAGAGATTTGCAGCTTTACGCAAAACAGTGGCCACGCATGCACCATTTGGGCACAAGTCATCTTGTTCTACTAAAAAGTGATGGATCACTTCCATCATCGCGGCAAGATCGCTTTGCTTTTGAAAATTACCGGGTTTTATATTGACGAGGTCAAACAATTCTTCTGTATTCACCAGGTTAAAATTTCCTGCCAACGCAAGATTTTTCCCGGGAGCAATATCTTTTTTTATAAATGGATGACAAAATTCCACATCGTTTTTTCCCTGCGTTCCATAGCGAAGATGGCCGAGTAATAATTCGCCCAGAGCCGGCAAATGCCCCTTCATTAATCCCGGATGTTTTTGGATATCCGGCTGATATTTTTCCATTTCCTTTACTTCAGAAGCTATACCTGCAAATATGGATGCAATTGATTGTGGAGAAATGCTCCGTGTTCTAAAGAGGAAAGGGTTACCGGCTTCCACATCTAATTTTACCGTA
>CAYXHX010000040.1:0-12514 GCA_964464835.1 uncultured Chitinophagaceae bacterium
ACCACCATTGTACCAATGCATCCTGAACGCCTGCATACCAGGAATAGCTTTTTGTAAAGGAAACGGGTAGCGCTATTGAATTTACAATATGCAACATGGCAACGGCAACCCATGTACCGATGTAAAACCAAATTGCAACATATAAATGAGACACCCTTCTTTTTAAAATTGTGCCCATCATATTTGCACCAAATACTACCCAAATAATTGTAATAGCAATATCAAGAGGCCACTCTAATTCCGCATATTCTTTAGCCTGCGTAAAGCCCATCCATAAACTGATTGCCCCAACCAGGATAATTATTTGCCAGCCCCAGAAATGTATTTTACTGAGTTTATCAGACCACATTCTTGCTTTCAGCAAACGTTGCAATGAGTAATAGACACCACAAAAAATAGCATTGCCTACAAAAGCAAACACTACTGCATTGGTATGTACAGGCCGCATCCTCCCAAAAGAAGTTGCAGGCAATCCGAGATTAACTTCCGGCCAGGCTAAACTAAGTGCAGCCCATAAACCGGCAAGTGTGCCTACTAAGCCCCAGAAAAGTGTGGCGTATGCAAATTGTTTTACTATCTTATTATCATAATAAAATGTTTCTACTTGTACAAAATCGCCGGATATGGTAATTGATTCATTACCGCCAATTTGTACATTTTTCGAGGGTTCAGTATTCATATGATTGAGCTGATTTTATGTTTCAAAAGAGATTTTAATCTTGATTTTCTTTTTCTTCAAAAAGTATTTTATGGGCCGGAGAGAATTCATCATCATATTGCCCATCTTTCACTGACCAGACAAATGCAATCAGGAAGAATAATGCAACCATTATACTTGCTCCAAGCAGTATGATCATAACACTCATAGTTTCATTTTTGGCGGAACAAAAATAGAGTTCTGTAGCAATTGCTAACTTGATGATTGTCATATAATTTCATGACCTATATCATTTTGGTTTCAGAAGTAACAAGTTAATGATTTCTTAATATTTATTGTGAAAATATATTTTTTAACCCATTATTCCTTGCAATTGAATTGCTTAAAATAAATGTGAGCAAAATGATGGTAAGTGTACTGCAGGGCATCAATATTGCCGCTATTAATGGAGATAAAACTCCTTGTACTGCAAAATAAATTCCGGCAATATTATAAATAAGGGAAAAACCAAAACATATTTTAATTGTGGTTTTTGCATTTTTACACATTTTAATAAATACCGGCAATGCATTTAACTGTTCGCCTTCGAGGATGGCATCACCTGCAGGTGTAAACCTGTTTGTATCATCGGTAACGCAAATTCCCAAATCACTTTGCTTTAGTGCAACTGCATCATTTAAACCGTCACCTATCATAGCAACAGTATTACCATTTGCCTGTAAATTTTTAATATAGTTTAATTTATCCCCGGCTGTTTGCTTGAATCGTATATCGGCATGGTTGCCCATTGCTTTGGAAAAATATTCCGGCTGATAAGGTTCATCGCCTGATATCAGGGCTACCTCCACTTTTTTATTGAAAAGCTCAAACATTTTTTCAATGCCGGGCCGAAGCGTTTGTTGTAAGATGAAATTGCCTTTTTTAATCCCATCTATTTCATTATAGATCATTGACCCGGATAATTTTTTTTCATCCGAATGATATTTCATAAAAACACTTGTGCCCATTTTTATTTTGTGCCCGCTTATTTCACCTTCTATGCCGAGGCCGGCATATTCTGAAAAATGATTCACACGCTCTATCTCATTTACCTGCAAAAAATTCAAAATAGGTTTACTGAATGTATGGCTTGATTGTTTGGCTAAAGAAGCAATTAATTTTTTTTCGTAGGAGGTCAAAGCAGTTCCATTCATTGAAACATGTATATCTGAAGGGGAAGTAAGTGTTCCTGTTTTATCAAAAACGATTGTATTGATTTTCCCGAATTTTTCTATAGCACCTGCATTCCGAAGGAATAAACCATTTTTCTCAAGAATGCGCAGTACATATCCATTTGTAAAAGTTGCTGTTAATAATAAGCCACAAGGACAGGCAATAATCAGCACTGCAGTTACAGCGGGCCAAATTTTATTAACGTCATGAAACCACCAATATATACCTGCAGAAACTGCAATTGCGCCTACAAGAAAAGTAAAATTCCTGGCAAGTTTATGGACAAATGATGTATGTATTTTTTTTTGATCTTCTTTTTCTTGCTTGCTCCAAAGGCTTGTCAGGTAACTTTGGGATACATCTTTAATTACTTGTAGGTCAATCATTCCACTTAACAATTTTCCGCCGGCAAAAATTTTATCACTTTTATTAATTTCAATGGCAACAGATTCACCGGTAACAAAGCTATAATCAATCAATGCATTGCCATGTAATAAAATTCCATCTGCCGGGATAATTTCATTATTTAGTATTCGGATTGTATCACTGCATTTTATTTTGTTTAATAAAACCGGCACTTCATTTCCATCATCAGTAATAGTTGTGGCCGCAAGCGGGAAATAATCTGTATAATCTCTTTCAAAAGAAAGTTGCTGATACGTTTTGTCTTGTAATAATCTCCCGGCCAACATAAAAAATACAATGCCGGTCATTGAATCAAAATAACCATTTCCGTCTCCGGAAAAAACCTCTGTGAGGCTACGAATAAAAGTGACGAGAATAGCAAGTGCAACCGGGAAATCAATATTCAAATGTTTTTGTTGGAGCCCTTTCCATGCACTGATAAAGAAAACATTGGCACAATAAAAAAAAACCGGGATAGATAATGCCAGACTTAAATACCTGAAAATATTCCCCAAATAAAGTTCTTCAGATGCTGACCGCGAAAAATATTCCGGGAAACTCAAAAGCATAATATTCCCAAAGCAAAACCCTGCAACACCAAGCCGGTACACGAGTGAACGATTAGCAGGTTTCTTCTTTACTGCGCCTTGCATACTGATGTGCGGCTCATACCCAATCCGGGCAAGCGTTTCCACTACACCCCGCAAGGAAATAATGGATTCATCAAAAACAATCCTTGCTTCTTTTTTTAAAAATTGAATATCTGTTCGAATAATGCCCCATTCTACGCGATGCAGATTTTCCAATAAATAAATGCAGGAACTGCAATGGATAGCTGGTATCGTAAAATATACATGTGCTTGTTTCGCATCACGGAATGCAATTAAAGTATTGGAAATTTCCGGGTCTTCCAAAAAAGCAAACCTGTTTGCATGCTTACTGATTCTTTGCTGAATACCTGCATGTGCATTGAGTGAATAATAAGAACCGAGGCCATTTTCATTTAAAATTTTATATACAGCTTCGCACCCGGAACAACAGAAATGTTTGTCGCCCAAAACAATATCAGTACCTGCACAACTTTCCCCACAATGAAAACAGTGAACATGCGTTTTTTCAAAGAAATGGTTTCTTTGCAGAATCTTTTGATTTGTATTTTTTTTTGTTATGAATGTCAAATCAAGATATTTAAAATTCAAATTTATCAAAAATAATCGCATGTATTGGTAATGGGTATGAAGTATATCAGTCCTGCAAATGAGGAGAATCATATGAAATTGAAAATGGAAGTACTTACTTATTTGTTGATAGAAAAAGATTTTTAAATTAAATACATAAATAGTTTCATCTACTGGCATTAAATTTTTAGTTTTACAGCTATGAAAAGAATATCAATTGTAGGAATTTTATTATTGAGTGTACTGTTTACAAATGCTCAAAACCCAATTTATTATTTACTTGTAGGCACATATACCAATACAGGTGCAAGTGAGGGGATTTATGTGTATCGTTTCAATCCAAATAAAACCGAAGTTACTTTGATGAGTAAAACAACCGGAGTAGAAAACCCGTCTTATCTCACAGTTTCCAAAGATCAGAAATTTGTGTATTGCGTCAACGAAAATACGGGTGATAAAGGAAGTGTTAGCGCTTTTGCATTGGATAAAGCCAAAGGCGAATTACATTTCTTAAACAAACAATCTTCGGGAGGCGATGCGCCTTGTTTTATAAATATTGATGCTACAGGCAAAAATGTGATTGCGGCAAATTATTCAGGTGGGAATTTTTCAGTGTTTAAAACAAACGCAGATGGCACATTAAATCCTTTTGTCCAACTAATAGCTCATCAGGGATATGGAGTAAATGTAGAAAGGCAGGAAATGCCGCATCCACATGCAGCGGTATTTTCACCGGATCAAAAATATTTGTTTGTACCGGACCTGGGAAATGACCGGTTATATCAATATCATTTCAATGCTACGGATGCCACAAATCCTGTTACAGAATCTGATCCGCCTTACTATGAAATACCGGATGGTAGCGGCCCTCGCCAATTTATATTTCATCCAAATGGCAAAAATGCTTATTTGCTGAATGAACTCTCCGGAAACATTATGGTATTTGATTATGCCAATGGAAAATTAACCGAAACACAAACAATTTCTTCAGATAATACGGGCGGCAAAGAAGATAAGGCAAGTGCAGATATTCATATTTCTACCGACCCAAGATTTTTATATACAACCAATCGTGGGAAAGCAAATGATATTTCACTCTATAAAGTAAGTTCTGATGGAAAACTAGCTTCTAATGGCCAACAACCGGTTGGGCAAAACCCGCGTAATTTTATGATAGATCCAAGCGGGCGATTTTTATTAGTAGCCAATCAAAACAGCAATTCTATTCAAATTTTTATTATTAATAAAAATTTTGGGTTATTGCAAGATAGCGGTGTAAAAATAGATGTGCCACAACCATCCTGTCTTGTAATGGTTCCTGTGAAATAATGGAAATGATGCAAAAAAAGAAATTATTTTTATTTTTTATAAACTGTGTTTTTCTTCATGCAATCAGTATAGCACAGTCTTGTACAAACCTCGGCCAAAACCCTGCATCTGCATTTCCGGTATGCGGAACAAGTGTTTTTACTCAAAATTCTGTACCGTTATGCCCCGGGCAAAATGTACCCGGCCCTTGTAATGGTGTTGGAGGCGCTACCCTTACAGATGTAAATCCATATTGGTACAGGTTTACTTGTTTCAGTTCCGGTTCATTGGGATTTGTGATTACGCCCAATGATTTAAGTGATGATTACGACTGGCAGCTTTTTGATATTACAGGCCGTAATCCCAATGATGTATATACAGATGCTTCTTTGTATGTTGCCTGTAACTGGTCCGGGAATTCAGGCACTACGGGCGCTTCAGCAAGCGGAATAGGTTTAAATAATTGTGCTGGATTTTCTTACCCTACTTTCAGCAGTATGCCGAATATCACGCAAGGCCGAACCTATTTATTAATGATCAGCCATTTTACAAATACACAAAGTGGATATGGGTTATCATTTACCGGAGGTACAGCAAGTATCACAGACCCATTGCAACCGGATGTATCAAAAGCAACAGCTTCTTGTGATGGTTCTACAATTACTGTAGCATTGAATAAACCCATGAAATGCAGTAGCCTTGCTGCAAATGGAAGTGATTTTAGTTTATCAACAACTTTGGCAAATATTATTTCAGCAAACAGCAGTCAATGTACAAGTGGTTTTGATATGGATACTGTTGTCCTTAATTTATCAAACCCTTTGCCCGCAGGAACTTATGTGCTTACCATAAAAAACGGTGGCGATGGGAATACCATTGCAGATAATTGTAATACAGAAATTCCGGTTGGCAATAATGTTTCTTTTACCGTTTTACCCAAACAGAGTACGCCACTCGATAGCATTTCACCGGTTACTTGTGCACCAAAAACTATTGACCTGGTTTTTCAAAAAAATATTCGCTGCAATTCCATAGCTGCGAATGGATCTGATTTTATTGTCACCGGCCCATTTCCCGTAACTGTTACAAGCGCTAACGGGAATTGTTCAAATGGCCTGACAAGTATTATTCATATAAATCTTTCAGCGCCTGTAGTACATGCAGGAACATATACAATTGAATTAGTAACCGGTACTGATGGCAATACCATTATTGATGAATGCGGGGAAGCTACTCCCGCCGGATCTACAATTTCATTTAGTGTAAAAGATACTGTTTCCGCCGATTTCAGCTACACAATAATGGAAGGATGCCGCTTTGATACAATTCAACTGACCACTTTATTCCCGGCAGGAATTGAAACATGGAATTGGAATTTTGATAATACAACTTTCAGTTCCCTCCCTAATCCACAAAACATTTATTCCAGTTTTGGAAATAAAAATATTCAACTCATCGTATCAAATGGTTTTTGCAGCGATACTTCAAGCCAGGTTGTATTTCTCAATCATGATTCATTAAAAGCAGATTTTTATGGGCCGCTTGTAAACTGCCCCGGTGATCTTGTTTATTTTATTGATAGCAGTATTGGAAATATCATCGCCTGGAATTGGATTTTTGGAAATGGTTTTACAAGTACACAACAATTTCCGCTGCCTCAGCAATATCCGCAGGTTCCTACAGAAAAACAATTCCCTGTTCAATTAATTATTACGAGTAATAAATATTGTTATGATACTATTGTACATTATATAAAAGTAGCGCCCAATTGTTTTATAGATGTACCAACTGCATTTACGCCCAACAATGATGGGTTAAATGATTACCTTTATCCTCTGAATGCCTATAAAGCCGCGAATCTTGAATTCAAAGTTTTTAACCGCTATGGCCAGTTAATCTTTCAGACCCGTGACTGGACCAATAAATGGGATGGGAATATAAATGGCATACCACAGCCGAGTGGCGTGTATGTTTGGTATCTTCAATACATCAATACAGATACGGGTGAAAATGTTTTTAAGAAAGGAACCACTGTCCTGATCAGGTGATTTTTCATTTCTGAAATTTTTAATATGAATGTATTTAAATCCATATTTCCATTTACTCAGGAAATAATCGCAGAATATCCCGAGATGAATAAAACCCAAATGGATCATGCCAAAAAAAATGCAACTATTGCATTTAGTGAATGGCAAAACAAAACTTTTGCAGAAAGGGCCGCTATATTAATTCGTGCAGCAGAAATTCTATTGAAAAATAAACAGGAATATGCAACATTAATTACTCATGAAATGGGAAAAATTATTACTGAAGCAATTGCTGAAGTAGAGAAATGTGCACTTGTTTGTAATTATTATGCAGCGCATGCGGAAAAATTTTTGGCCAATGAAAACCTGGTAACAAATCCTTTGAAATCTTTTGTAACGTATGAACCACTCGGCGCTATTTTTGGCATCATGCCCTGGAATTATCCTTTCTGGCAAGTGTTTCGCTTCGCAGCTCCAACATTGATGGCAGGGAATGTGGTGTTTTTAAAACATGCACCAAATGTAATGGGTTGTACAATAGCCATAGAAAAAATTTTTGAAGAAGCAGGTGCGGGGAATGGTGTTTTTCAATCATTGATCATAGACGTTCCCGATATTGAAACCTTTGTAGGTGATCGTATTGTACAGGCTGTAACCCTTACCGGCAGCGGGAATGCGGGCAGTTCATTTGCATCGCTTGCAGGAAAACATCTAAAAAAATCAGTTTTGGAATTGGGCGGAAGTGATGCATTGATCGTATTAAAAGATGCGGATATCCGGGAGGCAGCCAAAGTCGCCATTCAAAGCAGGATGCAAAATGCAGGGCAAAGTTGTATCGCTTCTAAAAGATTTATTGTTGAAAAAAATGTACATGATGAATTTGTACATGAAATTCTTCACCTGGTTCATTCATTAAAACAAGGCAATCCATTTTCAACTGAAATTACAACCGGGCCTATGGCGCGAATAGATCTTGCCGAAAAATTGGAAAAGCAAATGAATGCATCTATTCAAAAAGGCGCATTATTAAAAACAGGTGGACAAAGAAAAGATTGCAACTTTATTCCGGGGATTTTATTGAATATTAAAAAAGGCATGCCCGCATCCTGTGAAGAAATTTTCGGGCCGCTTGCTGCAGTAATTGCTGCAAATGATGAGGAAGATGCTATTGCCATTGCAAATGATACCGAATATGGATTGGGTGCAAGTATTTGGACAGAAGACCTTGATAAAGGTATGCATTATGCAAAAAAAATACTATCAGGTTCTGTGTTTATCAATGCCTTAGTAAAAAGCGATCCTGCCATGCCTTTCGGTGGAATTAAAAAATCTGGTTATGGCCGCGAATTGGGAAAATGGGGCATTAACGAATTTGTAAATACAAAAACTGTTGTTGTACAACACAATGATAAAGAATAATTATTTTGATTTTTTGGCAGTCATTATAGTTTTTGGCAAATGATGTTGGCATGCCGAGCTACCAATTTCCATATACCATCACTTTTCATCCAAATATTTGTGAAACGGCGATAAATTTTCTGCCCCGGAACATTATTTTCATTTACCGGAATAACCGTTTCATTTCCCATTGAAAAAACGACATCTCCTTTCACGATAACATATTCTACTTCCCGGGTAAAAGAAATTCTTCCTCTTTTTAGAACAGGCCTGTCAAGCGTATTTTTGCCCGGGAAAACTACCTGGTTTTCCGGGTTGTTTACTACATAATCTTTATCCCATAAAGTCAACAACTTTGCTGAATCTTTTTCGAGTACAGCTTTCACTTCCTCTTGTTCTAAAAAGCGTATCCGGCTTTCAATTGTTGTATCCTGGGCATAAAGAAATGTTGAATAAACGATGATAACACATGCTATTACCAGCTTTTTCATTTGATTATTTTTGATTAGGAAATAGTATTTGCTAAAACAAAGTAATCTTTTTCTTGTGATGAACAATAAATCATCCCATAGTAAGTATTGATTCTAATTTCTTTACTTAAGAATAAACTGAAAGAAGTATGAATCAATGACAATATAAAAGAAACAGGTAAAAACAACCGGACAAGAATATTATAAAGCCTATTTGTATGTAAAAGAATTAAAACCGTTTGAATGAGAGATTGATATTTCCAATTTCAATAAACTTTGTAAAAATGAATTCGGAAAAATAATAAAACCTTATATCAGGGAATTTCTTGAATATTTTATAATTCAATATTAAAGTTGAAAATCAATTTTATCTTCGCAAAAATTTTTTAACATGAAAGTCATAAAAAATTTCAGCAAACTCCATTCCTGGGATAAAATGAAAATTTATGGCAAATAATATGTGGCGAAATACTTAAAAATTAATACATGAAACTTTTTCCATTTTTATTTTTCATTATTGCATTAAACAGTTGCGCTCCCAATAATGTACAAACGGATGATAGCATCAAAAAATATTTTGATGAAAATCATGTAACCGGATGCTTTGGCATATATGACAATGGCCAGGATAAATTTACCATTTACAATCTTTCCCGCTTTAAAGACTCCACGTATTTGCCTGCATCCACTTTTAAAATTGTCAATTCATTGATTGGTTTACAAACCGGTGTCATTACGAACGAAAAAATGGTTATTCCATGGGATGGTATTCAACGGCCAATTGCAGCATGGAATAAAGATTTAACGATGGAAGAAGCTTTCCGTGTTTCAGCTGTACCTTATTACCAGGAAGTTGCCAGGCGGATTGGCAAAGATACCATGCAGCATTGGTTGGATACACTGGGATATGCACAACGTTATGATACGCCAAAAATTACGAATAATATTGATACTTTCTGGTTGGATAATTCATTCAAAGTAACACCTGATGAAGAAATGGGTATTGTAAAAAAATTATATTTCAATCAACTTCCATTTCAACACAGGGTTCAGGATATTGTAAAAAAAGTAATGTTGCAAGAATCAAATGCTAATTATACATTGAGTTATAAAACCGGTTGGGGAAAAGAAAATGGAAAATCTATCGGATGGGTTGCAGGATGGATCGAAGAAAATCAACATCCGTATTTTTTCGTTTTAAATATTGAGGGCGATGCTTCTACGGATATGGTGAACGTTCGAAAAAATATTTTGATGGGCATTTTAAAACAATTGGGTTTCCTGGAAGGGCGTAAATAATTCCATGAATCAATATCATAACATGTATAAATACATTTTGGCTTAAAGATTGCCTGCTTTAAAAGCTTCCATGATTAATTTTGAACACATAGAATTTGCTTGGTTATTTGTATTGATACCCATCGGTGTTATTTTATTCTTTTTGGATATAGAACATAAAAAAAAGGTAAAAAAAGAAATAGGCGATCAGCGGATGATTGATATGCTTACAAAAAATTACTCTTCAAAATTTTACAGGCTCCGGTTTATTTTTTTCATCATTGCATTAGCGTTTTGCATTATCGCAGCTATCAACCCCCGAATTCCTGAAAAAAATTCCGGTGAAAAAATGTCCGGTATAGATGTTATTATTGCCCTGGATGTAAGTAATAGCATGCTTGCCAATGATATTAAACCAACACGTTTGGAACGTGCAAAACAACTGGCCATTTTGCTGACACAAAAATTGGACAATAATAGGATTGGCCTGGTAATTTTTGCCGGCCAGGCAATTTTGCAAATGCCACTAACACCGGATATAGAACAGGCAAAAATGTATATTTCCAATGCGTCCGTAAATGCAGTACCTGTACAAGGTACGGATCTGTCAGATGCGTTACTTCAAAGCGATAAAGCACTTGATACCAAAGAAAAAAAATATAAGGCCATCATTCTTATTTCAGATGGCGAAGACCATGAAGGGCATGCAGAAGAAATGGCAAAAAAACTAAGTGATGAAGGCGTGATTATATATACAATAGGTATTGGAACGGCAGCAGGTGCACCCATCTTTGATCCTGTTACGAATTCATTCAAAACAGATCAAAACGGGGAAACTGTGATTTCAAAATTGAATACCACTTCTTTAGAAAGTATTGCTCAAGCTGCAAATGGAAAATTTATTCTTCTTCAAAACCCGGAAGCAGATGCAGGACTGATTGCAGGTGAACTCAACAATATGGAAAAAAAAGAAATCATTTCCAATACCGGGTATAAAACCTATTTTTCATTTTATCCATTTTTTTTAGCGCCGGCATTAATTTTACTGATACTGGGAGTTTTTATTCCTGAAACTAAAAAAGCAGTTCGATGAAATATTTGATTTTCATATCAGTATGTATTGTTATCTCCGGCCGATTATATGCACAGGAGATCAATGAAATACTCATGCAGGGAAATGAATATTATAAAAAAGGAGAGTATAAAGCAGCATCCGGTGTATATGAAAAATCGCTCGAACTCGACAAGAACAATATTGCCGGGCGTTTTAATCTCGCCAATGCACAGTATAAACAAAATCAATTTGATCAGGCTGCATCAAATTATTTAACCATTTTAAAAAATACCACAGATCCATCCATCCTTGTAAAAACATGGTATAATTTGGGAAATAATTATATACAACAAAAGAAAATACAGGATGCCATCAATGCTTACAGGCAAAGCCTTTTATTGAACCCAACCGATAATGATGCACGTGAAAATCTTCAGAAAGCCATCAATGAAAAACAACAACAGCAAAACAATAATAATAAACCCAATACGCCTCCCAATCCTAAAAAATCAAAAAACAAATTAAACCAATCCCTTGCGGAACAATACATGCAACAACTTCGCGACCAGGAAAAACAACTGCAAAAACAATTACAAAAGATGCCACCGGAAGGTCAAAAAGGAAAAGATTGGTAATTCAATATTTGATTCTCGTTAAACATTTGCACGCATTTTTACCAACTACCTGATCTTTTGTAATTTTGCATCATTATAAAATTATTATGCAACTATATGCTGAATCACTCATCCAATATCAACGCCTGAAAACCAGGCAGGTAAATGTAGGCGGGCTGTATATCGGCAGTGATTATCCTATACGTGTACAAACGATGACCACAACCGATACGATGAATACTGAAGCAACAGTAGCTCAAACAATTCGTTGTATTGAAGCGGGCGCAGAGCTTGTACGCATCACAGCGCCAAGTAAAAAAGAGGCTGAAAACCTGGCCCATATCAAAAAGGAATTGAGAAATAAAGGATACACTACGCCACTTATTGCAGATATTCATTTTACACCAAATGCTGCAGAAATAGCCGCGCGGCTAATAGAAAAAGTAAGGGTAAACCCGGGCAATTATATAGATAAGAAAAAATTTCAAACCATTGAATATACAGATGCTGATTACGCGGAAGAGATTGAACGTATCCGGGAACGATTTTCACCCCTTGTGAGAATATGCAAAGAGTATGGAACAGCAATGCGTATTGGTACCAATCATGGCTCTCTTAGTGACCGCATTATGAGCAGGTATGGCGATACGCCGATGGGCATGGTAGAAAGCGCAATGGAATTTTTGCGGGTGGCAAGGAATGAAAGTTTTCACAATATTATTTTAAGTATGAAGAGCAGTAACCCACAAGTAATGGTGCAGGCTTACCGCATACTCATTCAACAAATGGATGCAGAATTCGGGGAAATTTATCCGCTCCATTTAGGTGTAACTGAAGCCGGGGATGGCGAAGATGGCCGCATCAAAAGTTCTGTGGGCATTGGTACTTTGCTCGAAGATGGCATCGGCGATA
>CAYXHX010000041.1:0-4284 GCA_964464835.1 uncultured Chitinophagaceae bacterium
ACAACGGGGCTGTTACGGATTTCAATAACAACCAATTGCAAACACCACAACAAATCAATGCTTTTATAAAAAATATTTTGAATAGTGAAGGAGAGTTCAATTGGAGCAAAGCGCCGGATATTACGGTGTACAGCGCAATCATGCATAGCAAGGACCACATGGTTTCCATCGGGTATAAACCTGCGGATGAAACAAATGTGGAACAGCGATTAACCAAAATTAATATCCGTGATAATAAATGGACAGCCGCAAAAATGCAGGTGATACAAATGATATTGCAGGAAGAAAAAAAAGTACGCCCGCAACTTAAAGCAGAAGATGTGGAAGTGTGGAAAGAATATAAATTACCCGTTATAGATGTTCGGATTGATAATATGAATACCATTCAATTGCTCAGAAAAAGTAATTTAATCCGGTATGTAGAACCCATGAGCTATGAACCGGAAAATTATGATAATGCATTACGCAACCAAATGCTCATGGATCTTAGTTCCGGTTGTGGCGGCTATGATGGCGATCCTAACCTGCAGGAAGGTGTAGATTATAAAACCATTAACCCCGGTGCAAAACGTTCCTGGAATTATGCATCACATAAAATACCACAGGCATGGAAACTGAGTTCCGGTGCCGGCATAAAAATTATGGTAATAGATACAGGCGTCAGCCCCGACCAGGATAATTTGAACAGCCAGTTTAACCAGGGATTTTCTTCCGGCAGGTCTATACAAAAAATATTCACATTGCCGGATGCAACCAGTGCAGACGATGAATGCGGCCACGGCACTGCCATGAGCAGCACTGCAACAGCGCCCCGCGGGATAGATGGAAATTCCATTGGTGTAGCGTATAACAGCAGCCTTGTTATTTGTAAAGCTGTTACGGATGTCATCATAGATGATGGTAAGGAAGTAAAAGGCGTTTCAGATGCATATACCTATGCAGCCGATGATCCTACCATAAAAATTATCAGTATGAGCCTGGGCCGGATTACCTCTTCTTCTCAAATAAAAGATGCCATTCAATATGCCTATGATAACGATAAATTGATGTTTTGCGCAGGTGGTACTTCTACTGTTTTTACGACATGGCTTGGTGTAATTTTCCCGGCAACTTTATCAACAGTACAGGCTGTTACCGGTATAAAAAATACCAATTCATTAAATGCCTGTGCAGATTGTCATAAAGGAAGGCAAATTGATTTTGTAATTGTAATGGAAAAAACAAGTGGTGGCGGCCATCCAATTTGTAATGCCATGAGTGGCGATATGCCAAGTACGGTTGGAGGTTCATCGGTTGCCACTTCTACATCTGCAGGTATTGCAGCATTGGTATGGAGCGCCCATCCTACAGAAACCAAAACACAAATATTAAACAGGCTCACCACTACTGCAAGCGCTTACCCAACCAAAACACATGATTACGGTTATGGGAAATTAAATGCAGTGGCAGCTATTAACCAATAAACATTTATTCAGGTATCGAAACATTTTTTGTACAAAAAATTATAAACTGTGTTTTAAAGTATTGGCACTTTGACACAGTTTATACCAAATTGATTTAATAAATAGTCCGATAGTCTCCGGTATAATGCCGAAACAACAGCCGTTTAGTCCAATGCAATTGGACTATTACGGATGTGTAATCGGTATTATTTTTTGGCTTGATATTTCTTTCCGGGTTTTAAAAATTTTTTACAAATAGAAACTTCATTTTATTTTTCATAATATTGAACAAATACATTTTACAACAAATACAAATTTTATGAAGTTGCTTTTAACTTTGTCCTTGCTGCTTTCGATTTGTTGCAATGCAATTTTTGCGCAGCAAGCAGAAAAATTATCCTATAAAAATACTATGCAGCAATTTGAAAATTTTTATAACTCAAAAAAATATGACAGCATTTTCAATCTTTTTGATAATACAATGCAAAAAGCTTTGCCCATAGAAAAAACTACAGATTTTTTTGGCAGCTTATACGGACAGGCAGGGAAAATATTGAACCATGAATTTAATGGCTATGAAAATGGTTCCTATGGTTCTTATAAAACAACTTTTGAAAAAGGTGTTTTCAATGTGAGTATTTCAATGGATAATGAAGATAAAATAAATGGGTTGTATGTAAAACCTTTTATTGACAGTACGCCCGTAATGCAGCGAAATAAAACCAAACTTGCTTTACCTTTTCATGGCCAATGGATGGTTGTTTGGGGAGGCGACACCAAAGAGTTGAATTACCATGTGAAAAACCGTGCACAAAAAAATGCGTTTGATATTATACAGGTGGACTCAACTGGGAAATCATTTAGAACCGATGGAAAAACCAATGAAGACTATTATGCTTTTGGCAAAGAGATTCTTGCGCCTTGTGATGGAAAAGTTGTACAGGTAGTAAATGGCGTAAAAGATAATATTCCCGGTGAAATGAATATTTATGATGTGGGCGGCAACACGGTAATTATGAAAACAGCCAATGATGAATACCTTGTTTTTTGCCATTTCAAACACAATTCTATTGTTGTCAAAGAAGGCCAGGATGTACGGCAGGGGCAGGTCTTAGGGCTTTGCGGAAATACTGGCAACTCATCGGAACCACATTTGCATTTTCATATTCAGAACGTAGAAAATATGAATAAAGCAACAGGCATCAAGTGTTATTTTGAAAAAATATTGGTTAATGGAGAATTGAAAACAGATTATTCACCTATACAAAATGATAAGGTTGAAAATGTACATTGATTTTTCCTGTTGAATATGTTTTGCGCTTAAATTTGATTTTATTGATATTGCTTATGAAACGTTTAATGGCATTATTTTTCTTTTTTCCCCTTTTGGCATTCTCTCAAAAAAAGCAAAAGTTGATTTATGGAATGTATGTACAATGGGGTTATAATGAAGAATGGTACACTACCAGTAACATTCACTTTAAAATGGCCAATGGCGACAGGTTTGAGTTGCACGCAGCAAAAGCCCATGATCAACCAGACTTTGATGCCATCATTAAGGAACCGGCACAGGTTTCCATACCACAATATAATTACCGCATCGGTTTTTATATCAACAACCAAAAAACCAAATCCATTGAAATTAATTTTGACCACATTAAATATGTGGTAACTGATGGGCAAAAAGTACATGTTACCGGGACCATTAATGGTGTCAATGCCGAAGGAGACAGTATTTTATCTCCCGAAAATTTTTTGCATTTGGAACATACTGATGGAGGCAATCTTTTACATATAAATTATGTACAACAATCCACTTTGTTTAAAACACGGTCCGGCAAAAGGCCATTGGTAAACCTGTTGTGGAAAGCCGGCGCCGGAATTAATATACCACGTACCGATTTTACCTGGAAAGGCGACAGGCTCAACAATAATTTTCACGTAGCCGGTTACAATATCAGTGCAGAGGCAGGCGCAAGATTGTATGCATCAGGCCATTTGTTTTTTGAACTGACCGGTAAAAGTGGTTTTGTAAAATATGTAAATGCGCTGGCGAATACAACAACTACAACAGGTAACAGGGTAAACCATGGTTTTGGCTATTTTGAATTAATTGCAACCATTGGTTACGATATCCATTTTTGAAAAATTGTAAAAAAATTCCCTGCATTTTTAGTGACACCCGAAACAAAAATGCAACTAACGTACAAAACACAATTCTTCCCATCTTGTTGTATATCGTGGCGAGCGCAATTCCTGCCGCATTTTCCAGTGCTTTTGCACGCCGCCTGCCGCATACCTGATCATATCATTGCGCATACTGAAATTGATATTGTCAATGGCATTCATGAGTTGCCGCTGTGCAGGAACAGGCGGTACAAAAAGATTGGATTGAATGGAATTGTCCGGCACAATGCCGCTGAGCAGTACACCTGCTTTCAGGTAGCGCGTCGCAGGCCGGTGCAATTGTTCGGCAAGCTGCAATGCATGGTGAATGAGCTCCGGTGTAGAAGCGCTCGGCTGAGGCAGCCGGCGGCTTCGGTAGTAAGATGCAGGATTGTACTCATATTCCGTATTCACATAGGCATTTGTCATTACAAACACTTCGATGATGGTTGCTGCGCTGCGTTGCCGCCGCAATTTTTCCGCTGCTCTTGCAGTATAAGTTGCTACGGCTTCCTTTATTTCTTTCACGCCCGAAACCGGCCGGCCAAACATGCGTGTAGTAGCGATACGTTTTTTCTTTTCCAACGGGTCTTTCAGGTAAATGCAGGGTTGCCCGTTCAATTCAGCCAGCAAGCGCACGCCCACTACGCCGCCCAAATTTTTACGCGCCCATTCC
>CAYXHX010000041.1:4294-11023 GCA_964464835.1 uncultured Chitinophagaceae bacterium
ATGCTCCGAAGTTGCGCCGCATTTTCCAGGCCAAATTCCACGCGCAATTTTAATGCATAGCGCCGCCCGATGCCCCAGATACTTTCAATACTTGTTTGCGCCAACACTTCATTGATTTTTTCCGGTGTGTCCATCACCATAATGCCGCCTGTTTCTATTTTATTTTTTTTGGAAAAATGATTGGCCACTTTGCTCAATACTTTTGTGGGCGCTACACCTACGGAAACCATAATGCCCGTCCACATTTCCACGGTTTCTTTCAGGCGTACTGCCATTTCAAATATATCATTGGCCGGCACATTGTGCAAATCAATAAAGGCTTCATCCACGGAATACACTTCTACATTTTCTTTTCCTGCCACAACGGATAATGTATGCATGATGCGTGCACTAAGGTCGCCATACAAATTATAATTGCTGGAAAATACGGTGACCTTGCATTTTTCTATCAGTTCCTTATTTTGATAATAGGGTACGGCCATATCAATGCCGAGCTGTTTGGCCTCATCCGTTCTTGAAATGATGCAGCCATCATTATTGCTCAATACCACCACCGGTGTTTTGATAATTTCCGGGCGGAAGAGGCGTTCGCACCCGCAGTAAAAACTATTACAATCCACTATCGCGTACATGGTTTCATTTTTATGATTCAAACAATTTTTCCTGTGTGGCCAATGTTGTTGCTTGTTCAAAAAGAAAAGTTGCGACAGGTTTCCAGGAAGCCTCATGTGCCCTGCGTTTCAGCAGGCATAATTTATCCGCCATAAAACGCCCGGTGAAATGCTGATGGCTGAAAAACTGCCAGGCTTTTTCATATTGGCCGGGTAATAATTTCCGTGCAATAGTGATGGAAGGCTCTGTAATAAACCAGGGCTTCATGTCTTCATTGATGCGGAAAAGTTGCTGCATTGTACGCAATGCCTGTATCGTATGCAGGATGAGGATTTTTCCCAATACCTGTATAAAAATGGTATGCGTGGGCAAGCTTCCAAAACCCTGCAATTCCAGTGTAAAAATAGGTAAGCCGCCTGCAGTATTTTTGATGCGGGGAAGAGTGCGTGGCTCCATGAATTCATATTGCATATATTTTACCAGCGTAATTTGTGTTCGGGTAAGCCCCGGTATAGCGCCGTATTTTTCTGCAAACTTTTTTTTGATACCGTTGATCGTCTCCAATAAACCGCCGGGCAATTCCAGCGCCAGCATATATTCTGCCGGTTTTGCCGCGAGGCCGGCGCGCAGGGTTGCCGCTGCAAGGTCTTTTTTCATTTCACTATTTTATTTTTTTTGTCAAAATATTTAGTGTAAAGTTGCTAAAAGTTTTAGTAACTTGCAAATAAATTATAGCACTCAAAAAATTTACCTGAATTTTTAAAATCATTTTTATGAACGAAGACAATATGTATGGCGCCGCATATAAAGGCACCAAAGAATTTACACAATGGGGCGTACACAGCGCAAATGCCACGGGCTTTGGCGCGGCAGCCGATGATTATATGGATCGCGGTATTGACCTGAATGAACAACTCATTTTAAACAAACCAGCCACGTTTTTTTTTCGAATGAATGGCGATGCCATGCTGGGCGCCGGTATTCACAGCGGCGATGTACTTATCGTGGATCGCAGCATTAAAGCATCCAATGAAAAAATAATTGTAGCTGCACTCAACGGTGAACTTGTGGTGCGCCGATTCCGGCAATCTACCAACCACCTGAGCCTTGTTGCGGAAAACAAACGCTATGCGGATATACAATTGTTTGAATACAGCGAATACAAAGCCTGGGGCGTAGTGACCTGTGTCATACATATTTTCGAAAAATCATTACAGGTATATAACACCGAGAGGAGTGTGCAGAAAAAAGCGCCTCAAATTTTATACGGTAGTTAAATACATATATTTTAAAATACAGAACATGAAAAACACATCGCAAAATCCCAACATGAAACCTGCACCTGCAGAGAAAAAAGAAAATGAGCAATATTACCAGGGCAGGGGTGCGCAAATAAATACCAAAAACCGTTTTCTTATCCATGAACACACAGCGGAATATGTGGAAGCCATTGATGATTGGGAGGCTTCAAAGATAAATATGCAATACATAGAACAGCAGGCAAAGTCTATTGTAAATAAAGTGGACAGCCCTGATGTAGGCATGTTTTACAGTATGAATCCATACCAGGGATGTGAGCATGGTTGTATCTATTGTTATGCACGGAATGTGCATGAATACTGGGGCTATAGTGCAGGTATTGATTTTGAAAGTAAAATAATTGTAAAGAAAAATGCGCCGCAATTGTTGCGCAAATTTTTAATGCATCCCAAATGGGAATGCGTACCTATTTCACTTAGTGGCAATACAGATTGTTATCAGCCTGCAGAAAGAAAATATAAAATCACGCGGCAATTACTGGAAATATGCCTTGAGTTCAATCAGCCCGTAGGGTTGATTACAAAAAATGCCTGTATAATCCGGGATAAAGATATCTTTAAAAAACTGGCAGCCAAAAATTTGGTGAGTATTTTAGTATCCATCACATCATTTAATGAAGCGTTAAGACGGGTGATGGAACCACGCACCACTACAGCAAATCAACGTGTGAAAATAATAAGAGAATTAAGTGATGAAGGAGTACGAATGGGTGTCATGCTCGGGCCGATGATTCCCGGCTTAAATGACCATGAGATGCAACGCATTATGAAGGCGGCAAGTGAAGCAGGCGCTGTGTTTTCGGCATATACATTTATTCGTTTAAATGGCGCTATCAAACTTTTATTTCATGACTGGCTCTATAAAAATTTCCCGGATCGTGCAGATAAAGTCTGGCATTCAATTGAATATGGCCATGGTGGAAGTGTAAATGACAGCCGGTGGGGAAAAAGAATGCGTGGGGAAGGGCCTGTGGCTGAATTGGTAAAGCAACAATTTCAAAAATATAATAAATTATATAGCCTCAATGCAGAAAGATGGGGATTGGATACGAGCCTTTTTTCAAAACCAGGAATGCAGGGAAAACTTTTTTAAAATTTACAAGGCTTCAATTATTTTTTTCACCACACCGGCACTTCCGAATGATAATGTAAAACCACTTCCGCCGTGGCCGTAATTATGAATAATATTTGTATTGGGCTCTCTTTCCACACGAATATCCCGGCGATATGGCCTTAAGCCGGCCCAACTTCCTAATAACTGTTGATTTTTGAGAGAGGGGAAAACTTCGTATGCATTTTGTATTATTTTTTCAATAGTATTTTCATCAGTCATTTCTGTAAAAATATTTTCTTCGTAAGTGCCACCTACAATAATTGCATCTCTTCTTGGTACAATATACAATGGTTTTTCATTATCCAGGAAAATGTCCATGTCATTTACGGGAGCGAGTAAAGCAACCTGGCCTTTTACCGGGATTAATTGTGTATCGCCGCAAAGATCCCTGCTGCCCAAACCTGTACAATTCACTAATATCCTTGATTCCGCAGCAAGTAGATGCAGGTCTTCAATTTTCCTTTCTTCAAATGTTACTCCATTTTCCATCAACTTATTTTGTAGGTAAGGCAGGAAAATTTGGGTTTCAATAAGTGGAACAAGTATTTCATAACACGCAGCATAATCACCCACAGGATAATCATTTTTATCTATTTCCCTGCAACTTCCTTCAGGCATAAATTGTTTCCACACAGGTTCTTCTTCTTCCACGCCTGATCTTAAAACTTTAATCAATTTTACCATACTAATACCGGAAGATGGGAAATGTGATAATTGTTCATACATTTGATAACTTTCCAGGCACCAGGAGATACATTTCAATTGATGGCTGATGTGATATGGAAACCAAAATGCTGCAGCTCTATCAGATGTAATGTTTGGCGAAAAAGATGAGGAAATTATTTTTACTTTGTAACCGGCTTCAGTTAATACAGTTGCAACAGATAAGCCACTGATACCTGCGCCTGCAATTAAAATATCTTCCAGCATTGTATATTTGAATTTGAATAAAATTATGAATAAGTACAAACCTCCAAAATATTTTTTTACAAATACCATTTCTAATCCCTCAATTAAAATTCATACTGCATGAGCCGCTTATTTGTGGACCCTGATATAGCGAAAGCGCATACAATTCATACTGATTTTTATACTTCCCCTTTGTATTTTGAACAAGCCAAAGAAAAAATATTTGCAAATTGCTGGCAATATGCAGGATGTATAGATCAACTCTCCACGCCAGGGGCATTTCCATTTATACTTTTGCCCGGTTATCTCAATGAACCCCTGGTGATCACACAGGATGAAAAAAATAATTTGAAATGCCTGAGTAATGTATGCACGCATCGTGGAAACATATTGGTAAATGAACCTTGTACGCTTAACCGCATGCGCTGTAAATATCATGGACGGGTTTTTTCGCTCGATGGAAAGTTTATTTCCATGCCTGAATTTAAGGAAGTGGAAAATTTTCCTACTATTGTTTACCTCCATTCATCCAAAATTTAAAGCAAAAGATTTTTTTGATGATATGATGGAAAGAATTCATTGGTTGCCGTTAAATGATTTAAAATTCCGACCCGAACTTTCCATAGATTACCATGTCAAAGCCAATTGGGCGCTGTATTGCGAAAATTATTTGGAAGGTTTTCATATACCATTTGTACATGCAGGCTTAAATGCCGAACTTGATTTTGGATCGTATTCCACCGAAATTTCATTTTATTCAAGCCTTCAATTAGGCATCGCCAAAAAGGATGAAGCTTGTTTTGATATTCCTGAATCTGCTGTAGATTTTGGTAAAAAAGTTGCTGCTTATTATTTCTGGGTTTTCCCAAATTTAATGTTCAATTTTTATCCATGGGGATTATCCCTAAATGTAGTGAATCCTACAGGGATTAGTGAATCTAAAGTCTCTTTTCTAACTTTTGTTTTTGATGAATCAAAATTAGGGCAGGGTGCCGGCAGTGGCCTTGATACTGTGGAAATGGAGGATGAGTATATCGTGGAAAGAGTGCAGGCAGGTATTCGTTCCCGCTTTTATAGCAAAGGCAGGTATTCGGTAAAACATGAAAAAGGCACACACCACTTTCATACATTGATTGCAAATTTTATGCAATAATTTTTTGAAAATTAATTGAAAAACTGAACAATTTCACTTTGTGGAATGGTTACTTGTTCGCCTGATTCCAACTTTTTAATTACACAACTTTTTTCTTCCATTTCTTTACTTCCTATAATGGCAATGAAAGGAATATTTTTCTTTTCGGCATAGCGGAATTGTTTATCAAATTTGCTTTTTTCATGAAACAATTCACAGGATATGGCAGCATCGCGTAGTAGTTGCATCACCTGGGTAATTGTTTGAGTTTCATTATCACCTGTATTAAAAAATAAAACCTGTGTACCTTTTTTCATTTCACCCGGAAAATTATCCAGTGTTTCCATTACATCAAAAATCCTGTCAACCCCAAAACTGATACCCACACCCGGAATTCCGGGAACACCAAATAAGCCTGTAAGATCATCATAGCGGCCACCACCTCCGATGCTTCCCATTGCTACATCAAGTGCTTTTACTTCAAAGATGCTACCGGTATAATAGTTCAGGCCTCTTGCCAATGAAGTGTCTATTTTTACAGGGCAATTGCCAGGTAAATTTTCAATGATATATGTTAAATCTTCAATACCGGATTTTCCCTCAGGGTCATTGCCCAGCAAGGTTTCCAGGATAAGAATTTTTTCCTTATTATCACCATTGATAGAAAGAAAACCTTCTATCATTCGAATAGCATCTTCATTCATTTCTTTAAGCCTCAGTAACTCTTTCACTTTTTCAATACCAATTTTATCCAGCTTATCAATGGCAATAGTGATTTCCTGAACCCGGCCGGCCATGCCACACAAATTGGCCAAAGCGTTTAATAATTTTCGGTGATTCATACATATCTCAACACGAATATTGAGTTTATTAAAAACTTCGGCATATACCTGTATTAAATCAATTTCATTCAGTAAAGAAAAACTTCCAACTATATCTGCATCGCATTGATAAAATTCCCTGTATCTACCTTTTTGCGGCCTGTCTGCACGCCATACAGGTTGCATTTGGTAGCGTTTAAATGGAAATTGCAACTGGCCATAATTCATGGCCACAAACCTTGCAAAGGGTATGGTAAGGTCATAGCGCAATGCACGTTCTGTAATACCGCTTGTGATTTTTCCTTCTAAAATTTTTTCAAATTCTTCTTTGGCTTTTTCCTTCTTGGAAGTATGATCAAGCCCGTTATTTAAAATTTTGAAAATGAGTTGATCGCCTTCATCTCCATATTTGCCCATCAATGTTTCCAGGTTTTCCATAGCAGGCGTTTCTAATGGTTCAAAACCGTGTAATTCAAAAGTTTCCCGGATGGTGTTAAAAATAAATCCCCTTTTATAAATTGTGTCTTTTACAAAATCACGTGTGCCTTGTGGAATTGAAATTTTTTTCATGTGCTCATTTTATTGACTGTGCGTTTTGCATTTCTTGATATTGATAAAAAAAATGAATGGGTTGCAAATTAAAAACTACTTGAGGGCAAATATACAAGCCAAGCTTTATTTTTCAGTATTCACCTGATACCATTGCCAAATACTGATAATTTGAAAATAACAATCCATTTTATGGAATTAGAACAAAATCGTTCTCATAAGAAAAACAACACAATAATAGATGATAAGGAATACTAATTATATAAAAAATAT
>CAYXHX010000041.1:11033-12512 GCA_964464835.1 uncultured Chitinophagaceae bacterium
AAGGCAAAAAGCTACAGGCTTTCGAGAACCATTTATAATATTGTCATGGGCTTTATTATTATAGGTTTAGGTTTTGTTATGTTTTATGCTGAAAAATGGAACCTTACTCAAATTACAGGTGTGGAACCAACCATCAGGTATATTTTTGGAGGCCTATGTTTAATATATGGTGGATTCAGGTTATACAGGGGATTTAAAAAGGAATATTAAGACCGGAAAATGAAAATAAATTTTATTGTTTACTTATTTTTGTTTTGCCAGGTGGGTTTATTTTTATCCTGTAAAAATAATGGGGATAAAGTTGAGTATGATTCACCAACAAAAGGAACAATTTATATAAGTGTTGATGAAAGTTTCAAGCCGGTGATTAGTGAACAAATTAAAGTATATGAATTTTCAAACCCGGATGCGCACATTATAGCAAGTTATAAACCAGAAGCTGATTGTTTTCGTGACCTTGAAAAAGACAGCACAAGAATGATTATTGTCGCTAAAGGTTTATCGGATATTGAAAGTACAACGATGACTGCCGCACTTAGGTATAAACCTACATGGGATATTTTGGCATATGATGCAGTGGCGGTAATAATTAATAAAGAGGGGACAGACAGTGTTTTTACGATGGATAGAATTAGAAATTTATTAAATGGCACGGATACATCGTTACAAATTGTTGTAGATGGGAACACAGCTACGAGTACAGTTCGTTATTTACTGGACTCTGTTGTAAAAGGAAAGTCTTTTGGAAGCAATGTAGAAGCAGCGGAAAATAGTATGGGTGTTATCAATTTTATTTCTAAAAATAAAAATGCTCTTGGATTTGTTGGTTCAAGTTGGGTAGTAAATGAAGATGACCCTGTTGTGAAAAATTATTTAAAAAACATTAGGTTTGCTTTGTTGAGTTGTGATAGTTGTGGTAAAGGTGTGTTTGCAAAACCATCTCAAGCAACGATTATGTATGGACAATATCCTTTGGTACGGCCTTTGTATTATATCCTGAAAGAAAATGCAGCAGGTTTAGGAAGTGGCTTCGTAGATTTTATGATGATAGAAAGAGGCCAGTTGATTTTTAACCGAAGTTACCTTGTACCTGCTAAAATTTACTTTGGTACCCGAAAAGCTATCATTGAAAACTGATAGATTTATTAATAATTAAAACGTAAAAAAAAGAAGACGATTATGAAGAAAACAATCCTCGCTCTAATCCTATGCGCATTTTTTTCATCCGCGGCATTTTCTCAAACTGTTGCTGAAGGTGTTAAGTTTTTATATTATCAACGATATGAAAGCGCTATTAATACACTGGAAAAAGTGGTGGCTTCAAAACCCAAAGATGTACCTGGTATATATTGGTTGGGACAAGCATATCTCGCACAATATGGTGTTACCGGAAATAAAAATGACCTTAAAAAAGCTGAAGCTTTATATCAAAAAGCATTGGCTGATGGTGTAAATGATCCATATATCTGGATTGGCATG
>CAYXHX010000042.1:0-5033 GCA_964464835.1 uncultured Chitinophagaceae bacterium
TACATTCAGGGCCACGTCCTCATATTGTTTTTGGCTGATGGCGCCTGCTTCTGCCAACCGCTGGTATCTTTCTTTGTTTTTTACAGCATTGTTGTAGGTAGCCTGGGCGCTGGCAAGGTTGCTTTGAACCGAAGTAGGATCAATCCGTGCCACTACCTGTCCGGCGCTGATGGTTTGACCTTCTTTTATATTCAGTTGAATGATAGAACCCTGTGCCTCTGCAATCAATGGTAATGTTTGCCTTGCTGCAAAGAAGCCCGTTAATACAAGTCCGTTTTCCACTTCCTTTTGTTCCACCTTTGCAATCTTTGTAGGAATGACATCCACGGTTAGCGGAACAGCATTTGCCTTTTCATTTATTTCCTTTTTATTGTTCGCCAATACCACTCCCATGGCAATACCAAGTATGGCAATAATGGCAACGGGGATGATGAACTTTGATTTACGTTTATTGTTTTGAGTTTTCATTGTCATTTGTTTTGTATTAAACCTGAAATTTTATTTGAAAGAATTGTTGTTGATAATTTGGCTGAGTTGCCCGCTTGTTTTCATGGTTTCCAGTTCGGCAAGGTTCATCTGCAATGTTGCAGTGAGGTATTGTGTCTGCGCTTCGCGTAAACTGTTCTCTGCATTAATCAGTTCGCTCAAAGGGCTGATACCTTCGGTAAAAGAAAGTTTGGCCACATTGTAGAGTTCTTCGGCTACTTTCATATTTTGTTCCTGTGCATTGGCCACTTTCCGGTTTTGATTCAGGTTTTCAGTAGCCGTTTGAAATTCATTCTGCACATTCTTTACTAAGTATTCTTTGTTGAACTGCAATTGTTTTAAAGCGGTGTTGCTTTGAGCTATTTTATTTCTTTTAGAAAAGCCATCAAAAATCGGGATACTCACATTTAAACTATAATAGCCGCTTGCAAACCCTGATGTAGCCGCACTATTAAACAATTTGCTTGTTTGAAATTGTTTGCCATAGTTGGCAGATAAAGAAACGGTTGGCAGAAAACCGGCCTTGATACTTTTTGTGTTTAATTCCTGAAGTGCAATTTGTTTATCCAGGATATTCAAATCAGTATTAGCGTCTAAAATCAATTTGTTGCTGACGGGTAATTCCCTTTCACCCGGTGCAGCAAGCGCTATTGGCTGCGCAACATCAATATTCATCAATAGTTTGATGGAATTCAGCAACTGGTTGTAATCATTTTTTGTGCTGGAATATTGTGTTTTCAGGTTGGTCAGGTTCACATTCAACTGGTCCACATCTACTTTTTTTGCAATGCCTTCTTTGTATTGAAGCTGCGTCATGTCAAGCAGTTTCTCTGTTCTTTCTATATTGCCTTCAATCAGCGATTGTTGCTTGTCGGCTATTTGCAATTGGATATATACTTGTGCAAGATTATAAATCAGGTCTTCCTTTGTTTTGAAAGTTTGCAAGGCATACAATCCCTGGCTCGCTTTTGCAGCGCTGAGGCCTGCATTCAGGCTTGGGTTGTAAATGGTTTGCTGCAATTGCAGGTTGGCGCCATATACAAAACGGGTTCCCATTTTCACCGGAACTTTAACGCCGGGCTGCCCGATTATTTCACCGGGAAGCAAGGTAGAACTCAACTGGAAATTATCGGTACCTGTTCCGCTTCCATTCACCTGGGGTAGGGCAGAGGATTTTATTTCCTTTATTTTATATTCATTATTTACTTCGTCTAACCGGCTTACTTTTAGTTGCGGGTTATTGGCAATTGCATAAGAAATAGCCTCTCTTATGGTAAAATGCAGGGTATCGGCTGATTGATAAAAACCAATATTTGCTAATGAAATGTGTGAAATTTTTAAGAAAATTACTTTTTTCATTTTATATTGTATTTACTACTTTGTTTAATATTTAGTGAACTAATTAGGCAAAAAAAATTTACTGATTCTTCATGCCTTCCATGGCTTTTTCATAAACCAAAGTCATAAAATTGAGCCGGTCCGTTAAGTTCTTGTTGAACTCTTTTGTCTTAGGGTTTCTTTTAGCGATAATCCTTTTGTTTATTTCAATAATGTTGCCCATGGCAGAAAAGAATTCTCCCATCTGTGCTTTCCAGTCGGAGAATACCAAATGAAAATAACGTTTTCGGTCACCTATCCGGGTTTTATAACTGATCCGGTTTGTCATTTCCAACTGTTTGAGCGCCTGGCTCACCGCGCTTTTGCTTAATCCCAGTGTTTCCATGATCTGGTCGAAAGTGAGTTCTGTTTCGTCACTTACATTCAGCAGCGCCAGTATCTTAGCCAGTGCGGGTTGTATCCCCATCTGTTCAAGAGCGCGGGCCAATTCTTCAATCAATCCAACTTGTTCTTTACGTAATGCTATTTTATTTCCTGACATGGTTTATTTGATTTGATAGTGCAAAGCTAAGCAGGTTTTGTTAGTTCACAAAATAATGAACTAACTATTTTTTGTTAAAGTTTTGTAAACTGGTTTTGGTTGGTTGAATAATGCCGTTGATTTTATCGCTGATTTGGTTGAATCAAAAGTGGTAAGTTCTTTAGTTTGAAAAACTAATGACTGAATGAAAATAGAAAATGCCGGAATTTGTTTGTTCACTGAAAACTTCAACATTCATTTTTACAACTTATCCACCAGGGTTGACAAAACCTGTGGCGCACTTCTCATTCCTGCTTGTTATTTGAAATTTTATGACTATTTTTTTTAAAAAAATAATGGGCTGTTAGAATCAAATTTAAATCAAAATTTTTCAACTCTTATTTTCTACAATACTTTCACCGACTTACTGCCAAGCTGTTCGGCTAATCCTATTAGAAGCCCTTCTGCACCACGAATATAACAGAGCCTGTAAATATCTTCATACTGAACAATTTCACCTACAAGTGTTGCGCCTTGTTTTACAAGCCTGGATAATAATTCATCAAGATTGTCAACCCGGAACATGATGCGTAAATAACCAAGCGAATTTACAGGGTATTCCCTATGATCGGATACCGTAGCGGGAAAAATAAATTTTGACAATTCAAGCCGGCTATGCCCATCGGGCGTAACCATCATGGCAATTTCCACGGATTGATTTCCAAGCCCTGTAATTCTTCCTGCCCATTCGCCTTCCACCATTGTGCGGCTTTCAAGCGTAAGCCCTATCTCTGAGAAAAAAGAGATAGCATCGTCTAAAGAGTTTACCACAATGCCAACGTTATTCATTTCTATTAAATTACTTTTTGCCATAGAATTTTTTTTATAAAGTTTTTCTTTGATTTGTTCAAGTACAACGGGTGAAAGTAATGCATCAAAAAATTGATAAGGAACCCAAAAATTTCAATATATAAAATATCAGCTAAGCCTTCTTGATACATGCTGCCTGCATTGTAGCAGCTATTTTAAGCCTTTGTTTAAATCTCTATCACAAAGTACACCAATAATAAAATGAAAATAAAAATGTCTGTGAGCATTGCAAACATTTCATTTGCCCCTACAGGTTTTTTTATAAAATGCTGTAGCCCTGCAATGCCGTAATACACCCCGCTTCCAAAAGCGCTTACTTCTCTCCATTGCGGCATAAATAAAGATATCATTCCAATAAGCCCAAAGCATAGATTGGCAAAACCCAATTCCCGTACAATTGGCAAACTTTCAGGATTGTCAATATGAAAAATCTCTTTGGCAGTAAATGCAGGGTTTGTCGTTTGTTTAATGCCTGCCAGGAAAAGCCGGATTCCAACAGCCGAAAAGATAAACCACTTGCCGAATAAGGCAAAAGTAAGTGGTGTGCCTTTAGCGATTACTATTTGCAATATTGTACAAATTGCAGGAAGAAGAAATGTCAATACCGACACAACAAAAATATATTGCTTATTTATTCCCGGGTTGCTTTTGCCTGTTTTGTTGATCATACATATTGCTCATTGAATGTTGAAATATTTTCTTGTTGAGAGTTTTTCAAAATGAAGAAGCCAATACAATATTATAAAAATCCAATCATTCATACAAATAATGATGCTGTGAAAATGTTGCCAATCCCGCCTTGGATGGTGTTTTCACGAACTAAAATAATACCTTCATCAACTTTTTCATTCAGTTTTATAGCTGAAAAAATAATGTCTGATAAATGAGAAATATTTTCTCACTTATTATTAAAAACAACTATCATTTTGCAAAGTTGTTGGTGAGAAAACACCCACAACGGTTACCTGAGATACAAATTATTTCACAGCTTTTTTTATACAATAATTTTTGCAGATTCTTCCCTATTATTAAAAACCGTTTTAGAATTAAAATTTATTTCCCAGGTTACCGGCAATGCTTTCTTCAGCATGGCGCTAACCCCACAATATTTTTCCTGCGAATCCGCAACAGCTTGCAGCACTTCATCTTTAACCAAATCATTTGCAAGAAAATAATACACGATGTGCATGGACACATATTGCATGGGTAACCCTTTACTTAATTCGCCGGTTACATGAATATTGAAATCCGTAATTGATAGCCCTGACTTACGCAGTAATGCAATCACATCCATGCCCGTACAACCTGCTAAAGCTGTAAGTATAAACGGTTTTGGAATAGGCCCATGATCTTCACCACCTACCCTTACAGGGCTGTCCATAATTACGGTATGCCCATTTACCAACGCATTGAATTGCATTTTTCCCATCCATTGAACATCTATATCATGCTGTGCCATAATATCAATTTAGAAATACAATATTCACTTTTCTGAATTGGAATAATAATAAGCAAAATCATTTTTCAAACCACTAAAACATGATTTCAATCATATTTGCAAAATTTTATTCTTAATAAAAGTATTTATTTACTTTTATTATTTTATCTTTGCTTCTATAAATTTAAATCTTACATATATGCAAACAACAACTGAGAATTTCCTGGATGTAACACTCCTGGAGCCACGCCAAAAACACCCCACTATTTTTACACGTTTTGATGAACTTGAAGAAGGCGAGGGCTTGCTGCTTCACAATGATCACGACCCCAAACCATTGTACTACCAATTGTTGGGTGAACGTGGAAATATTTTTACATG
>CAYXHX010000042.1:5043-8817 GCA_964464835.1 uncultured Chitinophagaceae bacterium
AGGGACCGGAATGGTGGAAAGTAAAGATCAGCAAACGTGTCAGCGTGGAAGGCGAAGAGACCCTGGGACAACTGGCCGCCAAAGATCTGCGTAAAGCACAGGTGTTTAAAAAATATGGGTTGGACTTCTGTTGTGGCGGTAAGAAAACCGTTAAAGAAGCCTGTGCCGAGAAAGGTATTGATGTAACCAAAGTAGAAAAGGAATTGCAATACGCAGATAAGGCTGTAAGCGATATGCGCCCACTTCCTTATAATGACTGGAGTATGAGTTTCCTGGCTGATTATATCGTAAATACACACCATAGTTATGTAAAAAAAATAATACCGGACCTGCAAACGTATGCTGATAAAGTTGCCCGGGTTCATGGGAGGCAGCACCCGGAATTGTTAGCCATTAACCAACTGGTGCAAGATGTTTGTGAAGAAATGGCGCCGCACATGATTAAAGAAGAAAATATTTTATTTCCATTTATAAAGCAATTGGATGCCGGTGATAAAAATACTCCGGCTCAACCACATCACGCATTTAAAACAGTGGAATCCCCAATTGATATGATGCAGCATGAACATGAGATTGTTGGCAGGAAAATGGAAGAGATCAGGGAATTGAGTAAAGATTTTACTGTGCCTGATGATGGTTGTGCAAGCTATTCTTATTTATATAAATCCTTAAATGAATTTGAAAAAGACTTGCATATACATGTTCACCTGGAAAATAATATTCTTTTTCCCAAAGCCCTTGCAAAAGAAAAAAATTTAAACAAATAAATGAATCCCAAACCTCAAAGACGCCACCAGGCCATTGTTTCATTTTCAAAAGAACATCATTTTGGTTTACTGTTGTCCTGGAAAATAAGAAATGGCCTGGCGCATGGCATAGATGAAAAAAGGATCAGTGATTACCTTCTCTACATTTTTAAAGAAGATATCCTACAGCATTTTCATGATGAAGAAACTTTATTGTTTTCAAGGCTGCCTGCCGGTGATCCAATGGTTGCAAAAGCAATTGAAAGCCATCAGGTGTTAAGAACATTAGCTTTAGAAATTGAACAATCAAAAAGTGATGCAGTATTATTAAACAGGTTTGCTGATGAATTGGAAGACCACATCCGGTATGAAGAAAGAATATTATTCAATTATCTCCAGGAAAAAATTGTTCAGGATGAACTCGAAGAAATTGCACAAAGGTTTTCCAATAATAGCCGGTTAATAGATGAACAATGGAAGGATTGCTTTTGGGAAAATAAAAATACTTCCGAAAATTGAATATCAAATATTTTTCAAGCAAAACATATAAATACATGAAAAGAATATGGTTCTTTGCGGGTTGCATTTTATTTCTTATTGCATGCAATCAGCATACAACAAGTGAAAACATTGTGGATTCTGCAAATCATGAAGAAGCTGTGCAGCTTTCATTGAATAATGGAGCAAAATGGAAAGCGGATACTGCTACGAATCAACGCGTACAAGAGCTTAAAGTAATTGTCGAAAATTTTAAAATAAAGCCTTCACCCGCATTGAATGATTTTACAAGTTTAGGAAATGATGTAAATAGCACTTTGCAAAAAATGATTAAAGGATGCACCATGACTGGCGCGGATCATGAAGCGCTGCATCTTTGGCTCGAACCATTGTTGAAAGAATCGAAAGCATTACAAAGTACAAAGGATGTTGATTCTGCAAGAGAAAATTTCAATTTTATTGATGCCCAAATAAATGACTACCAAACTTATTTTGAATAAATGACCATCAGTGTAAATACAAAAATTGGAAGCTTGCTGAAAGCCAACCCGGATGCATTGAATGCAATTGTATCCCTTTCGCCAAAATTTGAAAAGCTGCGCAATCCTTTATTAAAAAAAGTGATTGCCGGCAGAACAAGTATCTCTATGGCTTCAAAAATGGGAGGCTGTACACCGGAGGATTTTTTCAGAGTGCTCCAACCTCTTGGTTTTGATATAGACACTGCAACCGGGGAAAAGGAGAATAGAAAAACAGTAAAACCGCAACCTTCATTTTTGCAACACATTCAACCACAATATATAAAAGACCTCGATGTCCGCGAAACAATCGAATCCGGCAATGACCCCCTTAAACTGATCATGAAAAATATTAAGGAATTACCGGAAGGTTTTGTCTTAAATATCATCAACAGTTTTGAGCCTACGCCGTTAATCCTATTGCTCGAAAAACAAGGATATGAATCTTATGTAAAGGTGATCAATGCAAAACAAATCAATACCTATTTTTATAAAAAAACAAGTAAAAATATAGAACTGCCACAGGAACAGAATTGGTCAGAAGGATGGATAGAAAAATTGGATTTATTTGGTGAAAACATCGTCACGATTGATGTACGTGAATTGCCTATGCCTCTACCCATGCATGCTATATTGGATGCACTGGAAATATTGCCTGCCGAAAAAGCATTGTTTGTTTACCACAAACGAATACCGGTATTTCTTTTACCTGAACTGGAAGAGCGTAGCTTTAATTTCAGGATAAATGAAATTGCAGAAGGCAATGTACAATTGTTGATTTTTAAAAAATGAAATGGTAACAGGGCCTGGAAATAGCGGATTAGTGAGTACCACTTCTTATAAAGTAGTTCTCCCATTTTATATATATGCGGCAATTGCATTTTTTGTTGCCTGCATATTATTGGCATTTTCAGTAAATGGTTTCACGGCACATTATTTTCAACCACATACATTAGCTATTACACACATAATGGCACTCGGGTGGGGAACAATGATTATTCTCGGTGCAAGCCACCAACTTGTTCCCGTGATGATTGAAAATAAATTATTCAGTAATACGCTTGCCTGGGGTTCATTTATTCTTGCTGCAACAGGGATTCCTTTATTGATATACAGCTTCTATGTTTTTGATATGGGATGGCCGGCGCAATGGGGTGGGCATTTGATAGTCAGCGCCATCATATTATATGTTGTAAACCTGATAATAAGTATGGCAAAAAGCAAACATGAAAATGTTCATGCCGTTTTTGTACTTACAGCCACTATATGGTTGCTCACCACTACGGTTATCGGGCTTTTGCTGGTGTACAATTTCACAATTCCTTTTTTATCAAAAAATTCTTTGGAATATTTACCATTGCATGCGCACATTGGTATCATCGGTTGGTTTCTATTATTGATAATGGGTGTGGGATCGAGGCTGATACCTATGTTTTTAATTTCAAAACATAATAATCCTAAAGAACTTTGGTGGATTTATGCATTAATAAACAGTGGCTTACTTGTTTTTGTTTTTAATTTTTTATACTTCCATTTATCTGGATTATATATTTTGGCACTTTTATTTATTGGATTTTCCATCATACTGTTTGCCCATTTTTGTTACCAGGCATATAAAGAAAGGATCCGTAAAAAAGTAGATGAGCAAATGAAAATGTCTTTACTCTCGGTTGCCATGATGGCCTTACCGGTTGTTTTTCTATTCGTTATTATTATTATCACATTACAGCAAACCACAGAGAATATTCCTCTTATAATCAGTTATGGATTTATTATTTTCTTTGGCTGGATTACAGCAATTATTTTAGGTATGACTTTTAAAACTTTACCATTCATTGTTTGGAATAAAGTATATCATTCCCTTGCAGGAAAAAGAAAAACGCCCAATCCAAAGGATCTTTTTAACCAATCAATATTCAAATGGATGACTATTGCTTATATCCTAGGTTTCTTTGTTTTCACAATAGGAATATTGTTGAATCTGGAAGCCATTTTACAAATAGGTTCTATCC
>CAYXHX010000042.1:8827-12411 GCA_964464835.1 uncultured Chitinophagaceae bacterium
GTATAATTGGAATATCATTCAGTTAATTTCACATAAACCTACTACCTCATGAATGTAATTACAAATGATACAGAAAAATGTCAAACAGCGCTCAATGCATTGCTCGATGTAATTGATCCGGAGATTGATTTAAATGTTGTTGATCTCGGGCTTATCTACCAGGTTGACTTTGATGAGACTGAAAAAAAAGTGTTTTGCACTATGACACTTACCACGCAATTTTGCCCGATGGGAGACTCCATCACACAAGCTGCTGAAGAAGCTTTGCAAATTGCTTTCCCTGGATATTCCCCCGGTATAGAATTAACTTTTAATCCGCCCTGGAATTCGCAAATGATTTCCCCGGAAGGCAGGCAATTTTTAAATGAAAGATAATGTTGAGTTTAACTTGCAAAACAGCTATTAAAGCGGTTATTTACCTGGCAATAAAATATAAAACCGGTGAAAAATCCGGTATCAAAAATGTTGCAGCTTACATCAATGCGAGTGAACATAGTGTAGGTAAAATATTGCAAACGCTTGCCAAAGAATCTGTCATCAATAGCGCCAAAGGCCCAACCGGCGGGTTTTATCTCACATTGAAACAAAATAATCAGCCCATAATTAATATCATATATGCCATAGATGGAAGAGGTACTTTTGAAGAATGCGGCCTTGGATTAAGTAAATGTTCATCCACGCATCCCTGTCCTATACACAACAATTATAAAGTGATCAGAGATCAGTTCAAATCTATTTGCAGGAGTAATAAAATATGTGATTTATGCGAAACGGTTGAGGAAGGTATGGCATATTTAATGGATTGATATTTATTGTTGAGTGATTATATGTTAAAACCTGAAACTCCAGGTTTGTACAAAATTTTTTTAACCTCAGCATTCTTTCACACATTTCAAAAAACAAATAGGGGCTTCAAAACAAATATTCCATTACTGTGTTGCATTTTTCTTTTTACTTAAATCAATGAGTTGATTCACTCCAATGCGGTAAATATTCCTGTTGAAATAACTTTTCCCATCACTCGTTTCCTGGAACCAATTTAAATAACCAAGTTCTAAAGTAAAAGATGTGTTCAAGTTACACGCCAATCCTGCATAGATTCTATTTTGGTCAAAAGTATTCGCTACAATTTTATTTCCTGCATTTAGAAATATCTCATCATAAATTCGTGCAGTAATAATTGTTTTTTTCTTTGCATCTTTTATAATTGGATAATCAAAAGATAATTGGTACCGAAGCCTGAAGTTTCCAAAACCAAAACCATCTACGAGTAAATTGTTTTCAACATGATGAAAATATCTTGCTTCAAACCTGTATCGCTGATTAATATTTAGCGCACCTGCTTTTTCACGGTGAATGAAATCAATCGTAGGGCGGATTTCAGGAATGATTAATGTATTGGCTGCAGGAATTCTTGAAGGCCCTGAAAAAAACAATCCTAATCCTGCACCTACTTCCCAATTGTTCCCCAGATTTTTATAAACAATTGAACGAAAAATTAAATTTCCCTGCGCACCTACCGGTGCAATAAAATGCCTTTCCTGGACATCTGTTAGTAACCGATAGTTGTTACTGAATCGAATATGATTGAAATAAGCATACCATAATTGGCTTTGATTAATCTTTTGCTTTTGCGCAAATAACTGTATGGGGCTACATATACATAGTATGTAAATGAATATACAGGTTATTGCCGGGTTGCTTGCCCTTTTCATGGTTGAATTGTTTGATTTTAAATTTTCTATCAGTGAAATAAAAATCAAATATAAATATATCTATAGAAATAATAGGAAATAAAATATGAATTCATTTTTATCCGGCAATCACATTGAAGCCGGCATTAAATAACCTTTGAAGAATGTTTTTTTTTTGAAGTGAACATAAAAATTACAACTAAAGAAATGCAATTCATTTTTCTTCAATCGCTTTCTTATTTGTAAAAAAAATAATCAAACCCATCACTGCAGAAATAGCCGAGGCTACTAAAATACTCAGCTTGGAATCATTCACTAAGAGCGGATTTTCAAATGCAAGGTTTGTGATAAACATAGACATGGTAAAACCAATCCCACCAAGAAAACCAATGCCTGCAAGCTTTTTCCAGGTCATCCCGACTTGCATTTTTGAATAACCCACTTTCACCAATATAAATGGAATGGAAAAAATGCCGATGAATTTTCCTAAAGCGAGGCCGATAATAATTCCCATGGAATTGTTGGAAGAAAGGCTTTCTAAAAAGCCATTTGGAATTAATATAGCCGTATTCACCAAAGCAAATACAGGCACAATAAAAAACGCTACCGGTTTATGTAAAAAGTGTAATAATTTATGGGAAATATTTTCTTCATCTTTTTTCTTGAATGGAATAACGAATGCCAGTAAAACACCCGCAATAGTGGCATGTACGCCGGATTTTAAAAAACAATACCACATAATGATCCCGGGAATGATATAGAAAATTAATTTTTGTACGTGCAGCTTATTTAAAAATAAGAGCACTGCCAGGATACAAAATGCAGTAAACAAGTAAGCAAAAGAAATTGTTTTCGTATAAAAAAATGCGATCACGAGAATGGCGCCAATATCATCAATGATGGCAAGTGCAGTCAAAAAAACTTTAACGGAAGCAGGCACCCTGTTTCCTGCAAGTGCTAATATACCCAATGCGAATGCAATATCCGTTGCCATCGGAATGGCAAAGCCCGCTTGCGTTTCAGTTCCTGCATTCAACATAAAATGAATCAATGACGGCACTAAAATACCGCCAATAGCTGCAGCAAGCGGAAGGATGGCTTTTTTAAAATCGGCTAATTCTCCAATATAAATTTCCCGTTCTACTTCAAGGCCCACCATTAAAAAGAAAATCGCCATCAATCCATCATTCACCCAATGCTCAACTGAATAATTGAGCTGAATGGCAGAAAAAGATAAATCAAATTTTTGGTGCATGAAATGCCTGTACACTTCTCCATTATCTGAATTGGCGATGATCAAAGAAATAAGGGTACAAATCACCAGCAATAAACCACCGACCTTTTCACTTTCAAAAAAGCTTTTGAATAAATTGGATAACTTATTATTCAAATGTTGTTGTTTTTAAAATTTAGAATGGCATCAATTTATTCCATAAAGTTCAACAATGTATTCAATCTATATGCTACAAATGTAAAAGGAAAGCATATCAAATTGTAATCATGTATCGGCATTTCCCATCACTTGTTTTAATGCATGGACAAATTTATTGTATTACATTTAAGAAGCAATTTAGAAAATAAATGTTTATGGATAAAGCTGTTGTCTATTGACCATTTCATTGCAATTTTTTTTGATGGATATTAATGAATAGATTTGATTTTTTAATTCATTTTTTTACACATGAAAAGCATACTAACTGCATGGTTTGTTTTGATTGTAATGATATCCCACAGTCAAAATATACATGACTATTTTCAAAAAATTAGAAACAACCGGGCTGAATTGACTGCATTTATTTCACAGATGCCAAAGGGTGGCGACTTGCACAATCATTATAGTGGGGCATTGTATGCAGAAACTTATTTTGACAGGGCTGTGAAAAATGATTT